>JBDKTD010000039.1:0-6297 GCA_039680365.1 Clostridiaceae bacterium | reverse complement strand
AACATCGTAACCATTTTCCTTGGTGTAACCGTTGGAGCAACCGCGTCTGCGGAAACCTTCCTGCAGCCTGAGACGCTCAAAATCATTGGTCTCGGTCTGGTTGCTTTCTCCTTCAGTACGGTGGGTGGTCTTCTTCTTGGTAAGCTGCTTTGCTGGATAACGAAGGGTAAAGTCAATCCGCTGATCGGTTCGGCGGGCGTTTCGGCCGTTCCTATGGCCGCACGCGTTTCGCATCTGGAAGGACAGAAAGCAAATCCCGTCAACTTCCTTCTGATGCATGCCATGGGTCCGAACGTTGCCGGCGTTATTGGTTCCGCTGTTGCGGCCGGCGTTTTGCTCGCGCTGTTCGGATCCTGATCTTTTTTTCAGCACTAAACTCCAAAGGACGCTCATTATCGAGCGCCCTTTTTATTGCTTAAATTGAAATGGATAAAACTCTTTTGTTTTTTTCTCTCGAGAAGAAGAAAAGAAAAATGAGTAACAAAAAAGCGCCGAAGCGCTTTTAAACTCTGTTAGAAGTTGGAATAGATTCGAACCGGAACGATTAAATAGTAGAATCCGTCGCTCTTGGCTGGCCGAATGACGCAGGGGCTGATGCTTGTGGTAAAGTCCATATAAACGTGATCATCCGGAATGCACTTTAAAATATTCATGCAGAAGCGCGGATTGAACGCAATATCGATATCTTCGCCGTTGATCTGAACGTCCATATCCTCGTTGATTCGTCCGGCAAAGCTGTTTGCAGTTATGGTGAGCTTGTTGTTATGGAACTTCATCACGATATTGTTGTTGCCTTCGCGCGCCATGAGCTGTGCGCGGTCAATACTTTCCATCAGCTCATTCTTATCGATCATAACGCGCGTTGTGTGCTCTTTTGGAAGTATCTGCTTATACTTGATATAATCGCCGTCGAGCAGCCGCGCAACGAGTTTTGAATGCTTGATATTGACGCAGACATGCGTTTTGGTGAATGTCAGTTCAACGTCTTCTTCCGTTTCGTCCATCATGCGGGAAATTTCCGTCATGGATTTTCCGGGAATGACGACATTTCGTGGCGGAACGGGATTTTTCAGTGCCATAGAACGCATTGCAAACTGATACGCATCCGTTGCAACAATGGTGATCTCTTCGCCGAGTTCCAGCAATACGCCGGTTAATATTGGTTTGCTGTCGTCCTGTGCGGTGGCAAACACGGTTTGATTGATCATGTCCCGGCAGTCGGCGCGGTCCATACGAACCGTGAACGTTTCGCCGCCAAAGCGCATCTCCGGAAATTCCTCGTTGGATTCCACACACTGCAGACTGCTCTTGGCTCTGCCGCAGCTGATATCGAGCGATTTTCCGTTCAGAGTGATCTCCGCGATGGCTTCCGGCAATTTTCTTACAATTTCAGAAAACAGCTTGCCGGGAATGACCGCAGAACCTTCTTCTTCGATTGTTGCGGGTAAAATACACTCCTTTTGGAGCATCAAATCCGAACACTTCAGTTTCACGCCATCTTTTGTCGCCTCCAGATTGATTCCTTCCAGAATCGGCATTGTGGTTCGAACGGGCAGCGCTTTGATGACGGAAAGGACTCCTTCCGTCAGTTCTTTGGAATCAATGTAAAAATGCATAGAAAAACTTCCTTTCTCGGCGTGGACTTGAAGAGATATACAAAAATCCGGTTCTCACTGCTTTTATAAAAGGTTATCCACAGGGACGCGCTAGTAAGCGTGTATATTCACTTATTATTACAGCAGCAGCAGCAGTAGTTGTGGTGTGCAAAGTGTGGATAAGCCAAAAAGCTAGCGGAAACGGGCTCTTTTGGCTGTGGAGAGAACCGTGGAGAAACCACCGCAAACTATGAGGGTTTTCCACATTCTCCCAACTCTCCACGCTATGCACATCGCGTCCACAGCGCGGCTCCACAAATTGTGGATAAAAGAGATACTTTTCTTTTCTTGAAAGAAAAGAAACAAAAGAACTTTTATTTGCTATATTGCGAAAGATGTGAAAGAGAAAAAGTCTTTTTGCTTCTTTTTCTTCAGCTCATCCTCTTTTTAATATCCTCTATTACGGAAGCAAACGAGCTGTCCTGCGAAATCATATCTTCCACGCGTTTGCAGGCGTTGATGGCGGTCGTGTGGTCGTTGCGGTCAAAGAGCGTGCTCACGCGCTTGTAGGGAATGCCGAGCATGTTGTGGCAAAGATACATGGCCACCTGGCGCGGCATGACGATTTCGCGGTCGCGCCGCTCGGAGAGCAGGCTCTCGAGGGAAATCGAGTAATACTCCGAAACGGTGCTCTTGATGATCTGCGGGGTTACATCCTTCTTTTTCACGTCCGGCAGGAGATCTCGCAGCGCTTCCACGGTTAGTTCCAGCGTGAGGGGGCGGCGGCGCAACTGCGAGTAGGCGACAACGCGTGTTAACGATCCTTCGAGTTCACGGATGTTGCTCACGACGTGTTCGGCGATGAATTGGATAATTTCGTCGTCCACGTCCAGATTGTCGAGCCGCGCGCGGTTGCGGAGGATAGCGATTCGCGTCTCGACGTCCGGCGGCTGAATATCCGCAATCAGACCCCACTCGAAACGCGAGCGGAGACGCTCTTCCAGACTGGAAATCTCCTTGGGCGGACGGTCGGAACTGATGATGATCTGCTTGTTGGCGTTGTGCAGCGTGTTGAAGGTGTTGAAGAACTCCTCCTGCACGGACTGCTTTTTGGCAATGAACTGTACGTCGTCGATCAACAGCACGTCTACGTTACGGTAACGCTTGCGAAACTCCAACCGCTTGTCCATCTGGATGGCGGTGATGAGCTCGTTAGTGAACGTTTCGCTTGTGACGTACATGACGCGCGCGGAAGGGTCCTTGGCTTTCACAGAGTGGCCAATGGCGTGCATGAGGTGCGTTTTGCCAAGACCAACGCCGCCGTAGATAAAGAGCGGGTTGTAGGCCGCGGCAGGGTTCTGCGCTACCGCGAGCGCCGCCGCGTGCGCAAAGTGGTTCGACCCGCCGACAACGAAGGTTTCAAATGTGTATTTGGGATTGAGCGCGAACACGTTAATCGGCTCGGAGCTTACGGGGTTGATGTAGATATCCCGGTCCTCCGGCAGAACGATCTTGACGTCCGAAATCGTATCGTTGGCCGACTTGACCGCGTTGAAAAGGCTTTCGAAATAGAAGTCTTCCAGGGTCTTTTGAATATCCGGCGTAGGGACTTCCAAAACGAGGATATTCTGATGGAGCGCGAGCGGAACGATCACGTCGATCCAGGCGTGAAACGAAAGCCCCGTCATTTGAGGACGGATATTTTCCCGTGCTGCCGCCCAAATCGATTGTAATTGATCCATGTTCGACGTACCCCCTGTATTACCCAATATCATAGCAAAAAAACGGCTGGTTTTCAAGGCAAGGTTCCGGCGCTGCGTTTGCGGCAAAAAAAGCGCCTCGTTGCCGGGCGAATGAAAAAAAGCAGGTCTTCCCAAGTATCCGCGCGCAAGGAAAATGGTTCGTAAGAATCGGTAATGCCGCTTTTCAGCCGGAGAAAAGGCAACGAGTCCGGCTTATGAAAAAAGCATAAAGTTTTTGTTTATGCAGTACGGAAAGCGATAAAACAGGTCGCTTTCAGGCAGAAAAACGCGTGATTTTTTGGGTAAA
The DNA here is from genome assembly GCA_039680365.1 of Clostridiaceae bacterium. Classification (GTDB taxonomy): domain Bacteria; phylum Bacillota; class Clostridia; order Christensenellales; family CAG-138; genus UBA7703. Next base: position 2,653 of record JBDKTD010000039.1, on the reverse strand, counting down.
AACCGCTCGTTAAGCGCCGCTTTGCGAAGGCGGATGCAGTGATGCCTGCAGCCAAAGGCTCGCAGATTGAGAGCATTCCCCATGTTAACACTAAAAAACACGCAAATCAACAGTAAAACGCCCCACATTTTCATAAAAATAGCCGGTAAAGGCGCGACAAGGATTAACAATCTGTGACAAACAGGCGGTTTGATTGCAAAACGGATATTCAGGGTTTACAATAGAGTAAGAATATTGGTATCGGGGGAAGATTGCCCGTGGGAGAATCGCTGCGCAGTCAGTTATTCATCATCTCCGAAATGGTGGGCGATTTCGTAGACATCAAACTGCCCGCTTCAGGGGATGAAGAAGAGGGCGAGACAGCACGCATCCATTATTTGGAAGCGGGCGTTGGAGAGCCTCTGCTTTTGATTCACTCGATCGGTCAGTCGCTGTATACCTGGCGGAATGTCTTTGCGGAACTATCAGATAACTATCGTGTCATTGCTCTCGACCTGCCCGGGCACGGGTATTCCTCGCGGCCGGATACGTTCACGTATACGGCGGACGACATGGCGTACGTTCTACAGGGCTTTCTCGACGCGCTGAGCGTAAAGTCCGCGCACATGATCGGTTTTTCCATGGGCGCGATATACATGCTTCGCTTTTTATCGCTCTTCCCGAAACGGGTTGCCAACTGCGTTGCCATTTCACCCGGCGGAATTACCGAACAAATGCCAAAGCTGATCCACAATATGCAAAAGCCGATGATATCCGTGTTCGCGCGGAACCTCTATACCGCCAACGACGTTCGAAAACTGCTCGAAGAGTGCGTAACCGACCCGCAGCTGATCGACGACCATATTGTCAAGCAATACTATGAGCCGATTTCCGACGGGCTTGCGCGCGAAGCGATTATGTACGCGCTGCGTAACTTCGATCTGGAAGCCGTTGCGGAGGGGCTGCTGCCGGTCGAGCACGAGGTGCTTGTGCTCTGGGGAAAGAACGACCGCTGGCATCCGCCGTCGGGCAGCGTGTATTTTCAGAGCCTGCTGCGCTCCGGACGGTATTATTTGGTGCGAAACGTCGGCCACCTGCTGCAGGAAGAGGCGCCGACCAAACTGCTGGAAATCGTCTATAGCTACATTCCGCCGGCGGTGCCGAGCTACGATGTATACCGGTACACCCAGCATCTTGCGGAAGACGAAGAATGATTGCAGAATTCGGCCTGGGCGATGTGGTTCAAATGAAAAAACCGCATGCCTGCGGCGTAAACGAGTGGACGATTATCCGCGTCGGAGCGGACGTCAAGATCAAATGCAACCACTGCGGGCGCATTGTCATGCTTGACCGTGCCGATTTTGTGCGTATGGGCAAGAAAATTTTAACAAGACGGGAACAGCCAAGTGAAGCGTAGAACCTTTACGCCCGAACAGATGAAGTATCTGCGCGATCGCGCGGAAGAACAATATGAAAACATGCGTGGCTCACGTGCATACCGCAACGCTGAGTTTTTTATTTATATTCTGATTGTTGTGCTCACCGCTCTTTCCATCCGCTCGTTTCTGGCCGAGCCGATCCGCGTGGACGGGGACTCCATGATTCCAACGCTGATCAACAACGAGGATATGCTCGTGGAAAAGGTCGGCTACTGGTTCCACGATCCCGCGCGCGGAGACATGGTCATCTGCTTTTACCCGGGCTATACGGAAAGCTGCGTCAAGCGCGTCATCGGCCTGCCGGGTGAAACGGTTTCCATTTCGGAAGGGAAGATCTATATCAACGGAACCGCGCTGGACGAAAGCGATTACTGGACCGGCGAAATCGTTGGGGATATGGATCCCGTAACGGTCGGCGCACGGGAAGTCTTTGTGGTTGGCGACAACCGCAACGGCAGCAAGGACAGCCGCAATCCCGCCGTGGGGTGCATTCCGTACGCCAAGGTCGTTGGCCGCGTGATCGCGGTCGTTTGGCCGTTTAGCACCTTCCGTTCCGTTGAACAGGTGAGTTATTCGTGACAAACGCAAAACGGCGCCTTCGCAGCGAAGGCCGCGAACAAACCTATCGCAACGCCCGCAGGCTCGGCTGGCTCTTTTCCGCGCTGGTAGCGCTCTTTGCGCTCTGCGTGGTTTTTTTTATGTGGCTCGTGCCCGTTCGCGTGGTGGACGAGAGCATGTCCCCTGCGCTGCTAAGCGGGGAAGTCGTGCTCTGCGACCGCATGGCAAAGTTTGTCAACGCGCCGGAGCGGGGCGATGTCATTCTGTTTCAAACCCCGGACGGGGTCTTTCTCAAACGCATCGTCGGCCTGCCTGGCGAGAGCGTAGAGCTCGTAAACGGGCATGTGTTTATCGACAGCCGCCCGCTCGATGAAAGCGCGTATGTGACCGTCTACGCGGGCGATATGGCGCCTTTGGCCGTGCCGGAGGGGTCTCTGTTCGTGCTTGGCGACAACCGCGAGCAGATGTACGACAGCCGACTGGAGAGCGTCGGCTGCATTGCCTTCGAACAGATCGAAGGTATTCTCCGCGTCCGCGTTTCTCCGATCGAGAAACTCACCTTCTTTTCTTAAAAGAAAGGAATCAAAAACAACGATCTCTTCTTCTTATCTTAAAAGAAAAGAAGCAAAAGTATTTCTTCTGCAAATCAAAGAGCCTCCCTGAAAAACAGGAAGGCT
>JBDKTD010000331.1:0-6306 GCA_039680365.1 Clostridiaceae bacterium | reverse complement strand
TCAGCACGTCCTCATACGTTTCGAACTGTTCAATCGTGCCCGTACGCGCACCCATCTGCTTGCCTGTCAGCGTGCAGACGCCGTCGTTGAGGGCGAGCTCCAGCGCTTTGACGAGGTTAAACATGGCCGCGTCGCTCCAGCCAAGGTTGTTGCCCATGGTGGTGAGCTCCACGCAGCCGACGATAGCGTAGTTGCGCGCGTCCTCATCCGAAATGCCCTTGCCTTTGAGCGCAGGAATGACCGCTTCGTCGTTGAAGAGCTGCGGCATACCGCTGCCCTTGCCGATGACCTGCGCGCAGCGAGTCAAAAAGTGTTCGCTGGAGCCTTCAAACACGCGCGCCGAGAGATTCGGCTGCGGAAGTAGCAGATGCTCCTGCGCGCGGAGGAAGAGGAACGTCAGCTCGTTTTCCGCGCTGCCGCCGCACTCATCCTGCCCGCCGATGGCAACGTTAAAGCCGATCGGAAAACCCGCAAAGTACTTTGCGCTGCTCGAACTGCGTAAATAGACAATCTGGTTGAACTTGAGGAACAGACACTCCGTAATCTCCAGCGCGTCTTCCTGCGAGAGCGTTCCGCGCTCGATCTCGCGGGCATAAAACGGGTAAAGGTACTGATCCATCCGCCCCGGAGAAAACGAGGAAGCGTTGCTCTCCATTTGAAGAATGACATATAAAAACCAGCTGGCCTGCACCGCTTCGCGGTAGGTTTCCGGCGGTTCGGAAGCGAGCTTTTCGCAGACGCGTGCAATCTCCAGCAGTTCGGCGCTTGATTCGGCTTTTTCCGCCATTTTACGCGCCAGCGCGGCGTACCGGAGCATAAACCGACTCGCGCCTTCCAGAGAAATGGCGAGGCCTTCGTAAAAGTCATGGCGTTCGGGGTGCTTTCTCTGCGCCTGACGCGCAATTTTCAACAGACCCGACGGGCCGTATTGCAGCCAGCGCGCGGTATCCGGGCAGATATGCCCCTGCGCGTGGTCGGTCTGGTTGATCTTGGCTACCTTGCCGATGGCGCGCATCTCGCCGCCGATGCGCTCGTCGAGCACGTCTTCCAGCGTTTTGCCCTGCCAGAAGGGGAAGATTTCGCTTTTAAATACTTCAATATCCTCCAGGCGCACCTGAAACGGATCCTGCGGGCGCGTCGGGAGCGACTCGATTTCGCGGTCCACCCAGCTGAGTCCCGACTCCGGGAAGATGACCCCGGCACGGACGCCGGTTGTGCGGTTGCCAACGATGAGTTCACCCGGGGTGATGCTGATTTCGATACGGCAGAGGGCTTCCTTCAAAGCGAGCGCGCGCAAAATATTCCGGGGAAGGTCGGAATGTTCACGATAGACTTCCGTGACAATCTTCGCCTGCTCAACGGACATATACCGCTGTTCGGCAAAGAGGCCTTCCTTCAGTTTCTGAACGCGACTTCTCAGCGGCAGCTGATCGGTTTTCGTTTTCATGTTTGGAATCCCTCGGTTAACTGGTAAAAATCGAATTTGACAGTGCTTTGCGTTGGAGTCAGCTTGATATTTGTATGAAAATAAGAATTAAATAAGAATCTGTACTGGCAATATACTGTATGGGAATATAAAAATTCTACCATGCGTTTTCGCATGGTAAAACCGTTTCGCGTGTTTAAAAGGTGCAGTATCGTGAACCGTTAAGTAGATTAAGCAACGATGAAATGGCGCGAAAAATCAGGTGCCGGAAGCCTTGTCCGCCGCCTCGAGATTGCGGTATTCGCGTGTGGACATGCCCGTATACGCGCGGACTGCCCGGTAAAAAAACTGTGGGGACTGGTAGCCGGTTTGATAGGCGATTTCCTCCGTCTTGAGCGCGGAAACCGCGAGCATGGTCTTTGCCGCTTCCATGCGGAGGGCGTTAAGGTATTCCATCAGGGAGACGCCCGTTTTCTTTTTGAAGATGCGGCTTAAGTACGATTTACTCACATAGACCATGTCCGCCATCTGCTGAACGCTGATGCGCTCGGTTAAATGATCCTGCAGGTAAACGATCACGCGGCTGACCATGTCGTTTTCCTGCCGCTTTTCATAGTAGTGCCTGCCGATGAGCAGCGCGATGCTCTTGGTATAGTGCGTCATCAGCGCCTGACAGGGGTTTTTGCTCTTATACTCCGTGTGGAGGTTCTCGAAAAGCCACTTTAAGTGCGCGTCCTTGTCCTGAATACGGAGGATATCCGGAATCTCCAGCCCGGGGATATCCACCCAGAGGCAGATGATCTCCTGATGGTGGTCGAACTGGAGGCATTCCGTATGCAGCATGCCTTTGGGGTAGATCACGATGTCGTAGAACGACGCCTGAACGGAGGTGTCGCTCGTGATCACCCGCGCGTTGCCATAGAGAAAATACAGCAACTCGATGCAGTCGTGCTTATGCTCTTTAAAATTCCAGATATTGCTCTGCTCGTCAAAGCGCTCGCAGAACAAAACCGGCGTCTCCGCCCGCTCAATCGTTTCGCAAAAAGATTCATAGCCGTTTGAATAGTAATCCATTTCGCCTCGCACCCGGTTTCCGTCTGGTCAGAAAGGAATACGGAACGTTCGCCGTTTGCTCCCGTTGATCTGCTTGATTTGTTTTTGTTGAATAATCTACGCGCCGTCCTGCTCCTTTTCTTCAGAAAAAGCCTGCAGACCGGCCTGTTAGTCAGGTCAAAATGATCTCCACGCCGTCTTGTTCCAGCGAAGCGCGGCAGTTTTCCGGCACGGCGTCGGTGATTACATGCGTCACCTGCTTTGCCTGCATGAGCTGCACAACCCCGCGTTTGTTAAACTTTGAAGAATCCGTCAGTATGATCTTTTTGTCCGCCCGCTTTGCCATGGCGCGCACCGCCTCCGCGCGGAGCATATCCACATTGGAAAACCCCTGCAACGGATCGTATCCGTCGGTGCCGATAAAGAACTTGTCCACATAAAACTCTTCCGCGCACTTGCCGACCAGCGGCCCGCTCATCACCTGCGCGTCGGGGTCGTACGATCCGCCCAGCAGCACAACGCGCGCGCCGGGAATGGAGCGCACGTAACCCGCGATGAACGCGGAATTCGTAATAATCGTCACGTCCCGCTTTTTTCTAACCAGCTCTTCGGCCAGCATGGCGCAGGTCGAGCCGCTTTCAATCATCACCGCTTCGCCGCTTGGCACCATGTCCGCCGCTTTGCGGGCGATACGGCGTTTCGTTTCGTAATCGAACGTCATGCGGTAGCCCACGTCGTTGGGCGAAACGCGCATGGCGCAGCCGTGCTGGCGGTGCAGCAGGCCTTTGTTTTCGAGCATTGCGAGGTCTTTTCGAACCGTCACGGCGGAAACGTCCAAGCGCTCTGCAAGGTCGTTGACGTCCAGCGTTTCTTCGCGGTTAAGCAGTTCCAATATGGCAAGGCAACGTTGGTTCATTTCATAACTCCTATGATGTCGTTTCATTTACTGATCGATTTTCGATCATTCGAAACACTACATCGTTTTGATTATATCAGTTTGCGAAACGCTTTCCAACTCCGCCCGAATCAATCCCCAAAACCTCTGCGTTACAGCGCCTGCTCGGTGCGGGCGATGATATCGTCCTGCGTCTGGCGCGAGAGCACGTTAAAGAACGCGGAATACCCCGCCACGCGCACAATTAAATCCTTATGGTTTTCCGGGTGAATCTGCGCGTCCAGCAGGGTTTCGCGGGAAACGACGTTGTACTGCACATGGAATCCCTTGAGCACGTCGAAAAACGTCCGCAGGAGCAGCAGCAGCTTCTGCCGGTCGCGCGGGTTTTCGAGCACGCTGGGCGAAACCTTCTGGTTGAGCAGCACGCCGCCCGTGATCTTTTCCGTGCGGAGCTTACTGACGCTCTTGAATACGCTCGTGGGCCCGTTGACGTCCGCCGCGTGCGTGGGCGAACAGCCCTCCGCCAGCGGGTCGCCCTTATGCCGCCCGTCGGGGGTTGCGCAGGTGCCCGCGCCCTGCGGCACATTGGCGGATATGGAGGAAGTTCCCGCGTAATACGTCCCTCCGATGGGGCCGCGCCCGTAGCGGGTGTTATGGTACTTGGCAATCTCGTCGATATAGCTGTCGTAGCCTTTCACGACGAGGGAATCCACAAAGTCGTCGTCGTTGCCGTACTTGGGCGCCGCGAGCAAAAGCTGGCGGATGCGCTCGCCCTGTTCGCCCGCAAAGTCCGCCAAAAGCGCGTCCCAAAGCTCCGCGCGGGTTATGCTCCCGTCCTCATAGACGCACTTTTTAATCGCGGCCAGCGAGTCGCCGAGGTTGGCAATGCCCACCTGCAAATCGCTGATAAAATCATACACCGCGCCTCCTTCCTTGAGGTGTTTGCCGCGCGCAATGCAGTCCTCGGTCAGCGCCGAGCAGAGGATATCCGGCACTTCCTGTTCGAGCACAAGATCCGCCGCGGAGTCGAGCACGACCGCCTGACGGCAGAATTCGCGGACGTACGCGTCCCAAACGCGCAAGACGTCCTCAAACGACCCCATGTCGAGAAAGTGCCCCATGCCTTTGTACACGCGCTTGCCGCTGTCGAGGTCCACGCCGTCGTTGAGCGCGATCATCAGCGTTTTGGGGAAGTTCAGAAAGCTCATCCCCGTGCAGCGGTAGCCCCATTTGCCGGGGACTGCCACTTCCACGCAGCCGATGGCGCTGTAGTTGTAAGCGTCTTCTTTTGCCACACCGAGGTTCAAAAACGAGGGAATGATGATTTCGTCGCTGTTGAAGGCAGGCATGCCGAACCCGCAGCGGATCACCTGAATGCACTCCTGCATGAATTCGTCGCTCAAGCCCTTGTGATAGCGAACGGTGAGATTCGGCTGCGGCAGGTGCGTGCGCGCTACGGTGCGCAGAATTAGATAGCTCAGCGGGTTTACAGCGTCCCTGCCGTCCACAGTCTGCCCGCCGACGGTGACGTTTTGATACAGCGGGCTGCCCGCGGAAAACCGCGTGTGCGACCAACTGCGAATCTTGTTGACGGTAAACGTCCTGAGCCAGAGGTTTTCCAGGAGTTCGCAGGCCTGCTCTTCCGTCATGCCCGCAGCGCGGCTCTTTTCGTAATACGGGTAACCGTACTGATCCAGCCGCCCGTAGGAAAGCGAATGCCCGTTGCTTTCAATCTGGAGCACCACGTGCAGAAGCCAAACACTCTGAAGCGCTTCGTGGAACGTTTCCGCGGGCTGCATCGGCACCTTGCGGCAGATGCGCGCAAGCTCAAGCAGTTCCTTTGCGCGCTCCAGCGAGGCGGTTTTGGCCTGCTCTTCGGCAAGAGCGGCATAGCGCAGGGCGAACGCTTCCACCGCGTCCAGCACAATATGGATGGCGCGGTAGAAATAGCTTGTCTTTAAATCGTCGAGAGTCGTCAGGTTCAGCTTCGCTTCGGCCTCCTGCACACGCGCGCGGTAGCTCTCCAGCCCCTCGCGCAGCACGCGGCCGTAGTCCACAGCGATATGCGCATCGCCGGACGTGATGGTCCCCTCCGTTTTGATGATGCCGAGGTCGTAAAAGAGCCGCGCTCGTTCGGGAAACGCCGCATAACCCTTGTCCTGCAGAGTGCGCCCCTTCCAGTACGGGTAGATTTCGCGCAGAACGCGCTTGTTTTCCTCGGTAATCGTAAAGCGATCGCCGTCGCGCTTGTCCACCGCGTCCAGCTCGTTGATGACCCAGTCCATGGCGTATTCGGGAAAAATCGGCGCGGCGCGGTTGCTTGCCGCCTGGTTGCCAGCCAGCAGCGCGTCCGGGTCGATATAGACGGTCATGTTGCGCAGCACCTGATCGAGCATATACGCGCGGCGGAGCACAACCTGCTCCTGCTCATGCGCGCGGTAAGCTTGCGTGGTTAAAACGGCGCGCTCGGCGCAGACGCTCGGCTGGGTTTCCAACAGGCGCGCGCGGATGCGGGCGGTGCGCTCGTTGAGCGAACCGAAATACTCGTTCGGCCTTACGTTGGCCGTTTCCTGACTTCTGGCTTCCATTTTCTTATGAATCTCCTCTGACAAACTCCGCCGCGCCGATGAGGCCGATATCGTCCCCCAGTTCGGCAAGCCGGAACTCCACCGGCAGCGGAATGTGGTTGTATTTGTCGAATTCCGCCTTGACGCGGTCGAACAGGACATCCCCGAAATGGGTCAGCCCGCCGCCGAAGACAAAGCGGTTGATGTTGAGCATCTGGTAAATATTGAACGCGCAGACGCCGAGGTAATGCGCGGTGGTTTCGATCACTTCTATCGCCAGCGGGTCGCCTTCGTGAAACGCCGCGAGAACATGCTCGCCGTCGGCATTTTCCGGCGTGAGGGTAGTCGCATGGCAGTAGCTCATC
>JBDKTD010000074.1:0-7171 GCA_039680365.1 Clostridiaceae bacterium | reverse complement strand
AGCGAGCGCAGCTTCGATTTGGCGCTGATTGTGACGTTCAAAACGCGCGAGGACCTCAAAATCTACGACACGCACCCGGAGCACGAAGCCGTCCGCCTGTATATCAAGGCGCACCGTACGGCGACCGCGACGGTGGACTTCGAGTTCTGAACCCGCGATCGAACGAAAAGCAGAAGGGCAGGTGAGCCGCATGCTCAAATACATCGTCCTGTTCAAGTTCCGAGACCCGGAAGAATGCCTGCCGACCGTGATTGAAAAACTCCACGGCATGATGGGTAAAATTCCGGAGATACTCTCCATGGAGACCGGCGCGGACGTTTGGCGCAACGGCGAGCGGAGTTACGATCTCGCGCTGACCTGCACATTCGAAAACATGGAAGCGATTGAGCGTTACGACAAGCACCCGTTGCATCAGGAAGCGCGCGAGTATATTTACGCGCACCGGCTCGACGGCAAAACGGTGGTATACGAAATCGAATGAACGAGTTTAAAGTAGTTTCCGAATACAGCCCGGCGGGCGACCAGCCGGAGGCGATTGAACGCCTCGCGGAAGGCGTTCTGCGCGGCGACAAGGCGCAGACGCTGCTGGGTGTAACCGGCAGCGGCAAAACTTATACCATGGCGAAGGTGATCGAGCGCGTGCAGAAGCCCACGCTGGTGATTGCGCATAATAAAACGCTCGCGGCTCAGCTCTGCTCGGAGTTTCGGGAGTTCTTTCCGGACAGCGCGGTCGAGTTCTTTGTGAGCTATTACGATTACTATCAGCCGGAAGCGTATATCCCCGCTTCGGATACCTATATCGAAAAAACCATCGATATCAACGAGGAGATCGACCGCCTGCGTTACAGCGCGACCAGCTCGCTCAACGAGCGGCGGGACGTGATTATCGTTTCTTCCGTTTCGTGCATTTACGCGCTGGGCGATCCGGAAGAGTATATGCGCCTTTCCGTCTCCCTCCGCAAAGGCATGGAGATTTCGCGCGAGGAAGTGGTCAGAAAGCTCGTCGATATCCAGTTTCAGCGCAACGACATCGACTTTTCGCGCGGAACGTTCCGCATCCGCGGGGACGTTCTGGATATCTTTCCCGTTTCCAGCGCGGGTACCTGCGTGCGCATCCAGTTCTTTGGCGACGAAGTAGAGCGGATTATGGACGTCAACTCGCTCACCGGCGAACTGCTGGGCGAACGGGCGCATGTTGCAATCTTTCCCGCGTCGCACTATGCCACGAGCCGCGAAAAGATAGACGCCGCTATCGAGCAGATCTGGGAGGACGCCCTCAAGCGCCGGGACGAATTCACCGCGGCGGGCAGGCTCATCGAAGCGCAGCGCATTGAACAGCGCACGCAGTACGATATCGAGATGATGCGGGAGATCGGCTACTGCAACGGCGTGGAGAACTACTCGCGCTACTTCGACGGCAGAAAACCCGGCCAGCCGCCGTTTACGCTGATCGATTATTTCCCGAAGGATTTCCTGCTCATCGTGGACGAGAGCCACGTTTCCATTCCGCAGATCGGGGCCATGTACCGCGGCGACCTTGCGCGAAAGACCTCGCTCGTGGACTACGGCTTCCGCATTCCTTCGGCTTACGACAACCGTCCGCTCAAGTTTCCGGAATTCGAGGCGCGCATCCCGCAGATGATCTGCGTTTCCGCAACGCCCGCGCAGTACGAGATTGGCCGTTCCACACAGGTTGTGGAGCAGATTATCCGCCCAACGGGGCTAATTGATCCGGAAGTGGAGGTTAGACCCGTTAAAGGCCAAATCGACGATCTTCTTGGGGAGGTTCGTCTGCAGGCCAAGAAGGGTTTCCGCACGCTGGTGACCACCCTGACCAAACGCATGGCGGAGGATTTGACGGAGTACCTCGACGGCATGGGCGTTCGCGTGCGGTACATGGACGCGGATATCGACACCATGGAGCGCATGGAAATCATCCGCGACCTGCGGCTGGGCGATTTTGACGTGCTGGTGGGGATTAACCTTCTCCGCGAAGGCTTGGATTTGCCGGAAGTGGGGCTTGTTGCGATTCTGGACGCGGATAAGGAAGGGTTTTTACGCTCTTCCACGAGCCTGGTGCAGACCATCGGCCGCGCGGCGCGAAACGTGGAAGGCCGGGTCATCCTCTACGCGGATGTGATGACGCCTTCCATGAAGTTTGCCATGGACGAAACCGACCGCCGCCGCCGCATCCAGACCGCGTACAACACCGAGCACAACATTACGCCGCAGAGCATCAAAAAAGCGGTTCGCACGACGCTGGTCATTACGCGCAAAATCGACGAAGAGGACGATACCTACACCGCCGAAGAAAAACTCGCGCGCGTTAAATTGCTCACCGAGGAAATGCGCGCCGCCGCCCGCGAACTGGAGTTCGAACGCGCGGCCAAGCTCCGCGACGAGATTAAAAAGCTCTCCGGCGAGGAAGCGCTCGAGCGCGCCTCCAAGCCCAAACCCGGCACGATTGGCTCGAAGAAACGCAATAAGGGTCGGTCGAGGAAGTAAGAAGTAAAAGGAAAGCTTCTTCTCTTGCAAGAGAAGAAGCAAGAGAACGATTTTTCAAAAAAAGGAAGCAAGAAAATCTTGCTTCCTTTTTTGATCGCATAGTGAGATAGGCTCTTATTGCTTCTTTTTCGCTCGAGAAAAAGAAGACTTCGTTACGCTTTCGGCGTTGGCGTTGCGGCTTCCGGCGTGGGTGTTTCCGGCGCAGGCGTCGCGCCCTTGGGCGTCGGAGAGGGCAGTCCGTTTTTCAGCGACTCCAGCGTGGGGATGTTATCGTCCTTAATGTACTCGTAGATCTTCCGTAAGCCTACGTCCGAATACAAATGGCGGTTGATATCGAACTCCGCAAGCGTAAAGTGCATGCCGTCGCAGGCGCTCTCGTAATAATACCCCCATTGGAACCCGGCGCGGAAGAACGCCAGCTCGTAGAGCAGGTAGTTGACAAGCGTCTTGGGGATGCGCTCAAACTTCGCTGAGTATGCTCCGTCGTAGGTGAAGTCGTAGTACTGCTGGCCCTTTTCGTCCGTTTTGATGCCGTTGTAAACGAGATGCTCGCGCACGTCGGTGCCAATGAGCACATGGTTCGTTTCAATGTTTTTGTTCGGGTACATGTCGTCGTTTACGTCAATGGCGAGGCCGAGCGTATGGTGGCTGACGTACTGCAGGTTGGACTGGAAGCGCGGCACGTACGTCGTTTCCTTCGAAATCAATTTTTTCAGCAGCGTCACGCGGCCGTCGGTCTGCCGATTGGCTCTTTTGTTAACGATGGTCACGCTGACGTAGGTATGGTCGAGGAAATAGTTTGCCAGCTCAAAATTTGCTACCGCGTCGGCATTGACTCGCCCGAGGCTGCTCTCCACCAGCGTCTTTTCGCGCCATCCCTCGTCGGTAGAAATGCTTCTGCCGTCGCGAATCCAGTACTGAAAGAGGAACTTGCCGGTATCGCCCTTGAAGAACGAATAGACTTCGAAATAGTTATCATCAAACTTGTTCTGGGTTAAGAACATGTCCTTCGTGTTGGCAATGGAGCAGGCGGCGCTGTAGAGCGTCACCGGCGTCGGGCTGGCAACGGTGGTGGCGGTCAGCGTAAACGTATACCGCCCCGCGGGCAGCGCGCTCGTATCAAACGCGTCGCTCAGGCCTTTTCGGGAGCTGTGGTCGGACTTTGAGTCCAGCGAGTAATCGAAGATTTGCTCGGCGGGGTCAAACGTTACCGTCTGCTACTCGCGCCTGCCTTCCGCGCGCGGAAGCATCGCGGCGGTCACGCTGGTGAGCGGGCTGTCGGCATAGATCGAGCCGCGAATGTTATAGTCCACGCCCTTGTACAGCTCCGCGCCCTCAACCATGAGCGGCACTTCCGGGTCGGGCTGGAACTGTATGCCTTCGCGGCCTACGGGCTGAACGCCGTTGCCGACCGTGCAGGCAAGCATGGCGCGAACAGCCTTGCGCTGACGGAAATACTTTGTCGCGTCGGGCTGCACCGTTGCCCAGTAGTTTACAAGTTCGGACGTTTCATCCAGACGCAGCATCTGCGCGGCGGCGGCGGCGGAAGCGTCCGCATTACCGCCGGGATTGCTTGTGCTCCCTGTGCTGGCGGCTTTCGCAGGCGCCGGCGTCGGCGTCAGAAGCGGCGTTGCCGAAGGCGCGTCCGTTTTGGTAAAGGTGATAACCTCTGCGGAAGCGACGGGTACGGCAGTGGGTTCGGGCGTGCTGGAAGCGGGGGCTGCGGCAGAGCACCCGCCGAACAAGAGAACGGCAAGGCATCCAAACGCGATTGGGCAGGCAGCGGAAAATTTCATAGATCCTCCAGGGTGAGATCGGAACGCCTTCCGGAAAGGGGGTTCAATAAAAAATATCGCATTTATACGATTTTATACCAAATTACCGTTGCAAAAACAATTCAGTAAAGGTTATTATATACGAGATCGGGCGGAAAGAAAAGTCCGCGAAATGCGGACGGTTCCGTTTCCTGCCAGCACATCCGTTTTTTATTCCATAAAAGGGACTTTTTTTTCGTGTCGCCTAGTTGCAGCAACCGGCAGCCGTGTGTTTTGTTACATTCCGAGTTTCAAATTGTTACATTTTCGACATACCATGAAACAAATTGAATCATGAAAAACACAAAAGAGGCGTAATTACCCCGATTTTCCGCGTGCTTTACAATATTTAGGATTACGGTACTAAACAGATGCATTCTCCCATATCTGGTATGAAAAAAGCATTGAGTTCCATAGCGGTTGTTGTAACAATCGTAACTGCCGTTGGCCTGCTTGCGTTCAGCGCGGGATGCGCGCGGTTACGTCCCGATGACGCGCAGCATCGGGACGGCGCGCGGACGGGCGCGGACCTGCGTCTCGCTGCGGTTCAACCCGAAGAGGCGCTTGGCAGGCCGATCTCTCCGCCTGCAACGGCAATCAATCTGCCTCCGCCGCATACGCCGATTCCCGCGGTTCCTAGCGCGCCCCCAACCGATACGCCCGTACCGACGCCGGTTTCCATTGCATGGATTTCGGATACGCAAAGCATGACCTACTGCAACTATACCGACGCGCTGGAGAGTATGGGGCGCTGGATTGCGGATGAAAAGGATGAGCGCAACATCCTGTACGTCGTGCAGACCGGGGACGCGGTGGAAAACGGGTTCTCCGACTGGCAGTGGAAGAACTATGACGCATGCTACAGCCAGTTTAAGGAGATGCTCCCCTATATCGCCGTCGCGGGAAACCACGAAATCGGCATGAAGCGTCACTCGTATGTCGGTTACCTTTCGCGTAGAAACGTCAGTGAAATACCGCGCAGAAACTCGTTTGAGCGCGGGCGCGCCGTTTACGCAACGATGCGCGCGGGCGGGATCGACTTCCTCATCCTTGGCGCTGGTTGGGAATCCGAGCTGATGTCCGTCGAGTGGATGAACGAAATCCTGCGCGAGCACCCCGATTCCGTTGCGATTCTCCTGTTCCATGGCTATATCCAGACCAACGGCACCTATACCGTCGTTGGGAAAAAGATGTTCGAACAGGTGGTCAAACCCAATCCCAACGTAAAGCTCGTGCTTTGCGGGCATGTGCTGGGAACCGCCGTCCGCTTTGAGGATGTGGACGACAATGGCGACGGCGCGGCGGACAGACGCGTCACAGCTCTGATGTATAACTATCAGCACGCGGGACAGGACTGCGGTCAGCTTCGGCTTTTGACGTTCGATCCAATGGAGCGTTCGCTGCGGGTTTTAACCTACTCCCCTTACCTGAAACGGTACTATCGTGATTATACGTATTCCAGCAGCGATTTTCTGCTGGAAAACGTATTTTAGCTGCAAAACGCTCCCTTGAAAAACGCATTACTTTCAACCAGAGAGCACATTTTATAGCCCAAAGATGCTTTACTAGTTGCCTGCGGAAAAACAGTTATGCTAGAATAAGGACATGATAAAGCGTGTACACTTGTTTTTGCTCCTTTGCGGCTGCATAACGGCCGCCTTTTTTGTGGGTTGCGTGGCGCAGGAGACGCCACAGAATACAGAGGCAACGGGAGTGGGAACATCTCCTGTAACTGTGTTGCCAAGCGTGACCCCTCAAACGGAATTCATGAAGATTGAAACGCACGCTCTCACCAATACGCCTTCAATCACGCCTACGCAAGCGCCCAAGCCAACGCCGTTTTCTGTCGTTTGGTTGGCAGATACGCAAGCGATGTCCTATCAAAACAAAACGGAAGCGCTGGAATCCATGGGGCAATGGATCATGCGTGAAAGAGAAAACCGAAACATACGTTATGTCGTACAAACCGGCGATATGGTTGATAATGGCTTCAAGCCTCGCCAATGGGAAAATTTCGACGTATGTTATGATCAAATCAAGAACAATATTCCCTACTTTATGATTGCGGGCAACCACGATATCGGCGTGAAGCTGCAGGACTATTCGGCGTATCTTGCGCGACCGAATGTCAGCAGCATTCCGCGGCGGAACTCCTTTGAGCGCGGACGCGCGGTTTACGCCACGTTTGAAGCGGGTGGAACGAAGTTTCTGCTTCTGGGCGCGGGTTGGGGGTCGGAAAATATGGCAGTTTCGTGGATGAATCAGGTGCTTAAAGAGCACTCCGAATATGTTGCAATCCTTCTTTTCCACTCTTATATTTATAAAGACGGAACTTATAGAGGCCTTGGAAGCAGAATGTTTGAAGAGATTGTCAAACCAAATCCAAATGTTCGTCTTGTTTTATGTGGGCATCTGCGAGGAAACGGAGTAAGAATTGAGAATATTGACGACACAAAAGATGGTATAGCCGATCGAACAGTAACGGCATTGATGTACAATTACCAGGACTATGGAAACAACTGCGGCCAGCTGCGCTTATTGACGTTCGATCCCGTGGCGCGCTCGATCACCGTTATGACCTACTCGCCGTATACCGATCGGTACTTTAAGGACGATCATTTCAAGACGGTGGAGTTTACACTGGAAGACGCGTTTTAATGAATCGCCGCCATCAAACAAACGATAAAAATAGCGCCCCTCACGGGGCGCTATTTTACATCGTGCGCTTGCTTAAACTGCTTCAATACAGCGACGCGACCGCGCTGGCGGAGATGCAGAGGCCTTTTCCTTCGTCGTTCATGCCCTCCGTCGTGGTCGCCTTGAGCGAAACGGCGCTTTGCTCCACCTCCATG
>JBDKTD010000213.1:0-3061 GCA_039680365.1 Clostridiaceae bacterium | reverse complement strand
GCTGAAAGGCGTCGCCATGATGGGCATTACCGTCACCTGGCTCGTTGCGCACTTCATGCTGGGCAGTTTCACCATGGGGCCGAGCCTGCGCGTTTCCATCCGGCTGGTGCACTATGTCGTACCGATTCTGACGATTCTGGACTGGCTGCTCTTCGATAAAAAGGGTCAGATCAAGCTCACGGCTCCGTTGCTTTGGACGGTCTTTCCGCTGGGGTATTTTGCGGCGATTATGGGGCTTGCATTCTTCGGCAAAGGCGTGCCGTTTTATCCCTACCCGTTCATGAACGTTGAAAAGCAGGGGCTGACGCGTGTTCTGATTACGGTCGCCGTCATGTTGGCGTTCTTTATCGCGCTTGGTTATCTGTTTATACTGGTTGACCGTCTTTTGGAAAAAGCGGAAGGAAAATTGCTGAAAAAGAGTCCCGCACTGCCAGCTGCCTGAGCGCAGCAACCCCGAAAGGAGTAAACTTATGGAACAACGAACCATCTATCTCGCCGGCGGCTGTTTCTGGGGCATGGAGAAGCTCATGCAGTCGATTCCCGGCGTGCTCGACGCCGTCAGCGGGTACGCCAACGGCGCCTGCGAAGCGGACGCGACCTACAAGACCGTCTGCGGCGGAAAAACGAACTTCCGCGAAACCGTAAAGGTTACATACGACCCCGCGCGCGTCAGCCTCGACCAGCTCTTGTTTGCGTACTTCGCCGTGGTGGACAAAACCGCCGTCAACCGACAGGGGCACGATATTGGCACGCAGTATCAGGCGGGCATTTATTACGCCGACGACGCTTCCCAGGCGGTTGTCGAACGCGTTGCCGCCGTTGAACGCGGGCGTACGCCGGGCTTTGCCGTGGAGATCAAGCCGCTGGAGAATTTCTTCCCCGCGGAGGAGTACCATCAGGACTATCTCGACAAGAACCCGGGCGGGTACTGCCATATTCCGTTTGCCGAGATTGCGCGGCTTTCCAACAGCGTCATCGACGCGGGCGTGTACGCGCGCCCTGCGGAAGCGGAGATCGTCCAGCGCCTGACGCCGGAACAGTTTACCGTAACGCAAAACAGCGCCACCGAACGCCCGTTTCAAAATGAGTTCTTCCGCAATGACGAAAAAGGGCTGTACGTGGACGTTGTCACCGGAGAACCGCTGTTCACTTCGCAGGACAAATACGAATCCTCCTGCGGCTGGCCTGCGTTTACAAAGCCAGTGGAGAGCGCGGTGGTCATCGAGCGCGAGGACAGGTCGCACGGCATGTCCCGCGTGGAAGTCCGCTCCCGCGCGGGCGATTCGCATTTGGGTCATGTGTTCGAAAACGACCCCGAATCGCCGAACGGGGTTCGTTACTGCATCAACAGCGCCGCGCTGCGCTTTATCCCCTACGACCAACTGGATGACGAAGGTTACGGCTACCTGAAAGCGAAGTTTCAGGATTAACCAATCAGAAGAGATTCTCAAGGGATTTATCCCTTGAGCGGGTGCTCGAGGGCGGAACCCTCGAAACCGTTCCAATTCACAAAGTGTGATTCTCGAGGGACTTGTCCCTTGAGCGGGTGCTCGAGGGCAGCGCCCTCGAAACCGTTCCAATTCATCCACACGCTCGCAAAGTCAGCCGGAAGATGCATTCCGGCTGTTTTTCTGCGGATTTTGCTGGATAACGCAAACTCGCGGGCAAAACCGCCCGAAAATGTGCTATACTTCCAACGTGCCGTTTTGCGGCGCATGGCTCAGACGAAAACCAATTTGGAGCGGCCGAAATGATCTATCTCGACAACAGCGCGACCACGCGCGCCCTGCCGGAAGCGGCGGAAACGGCGCGCCGCGCGATGACCGAACAATTCTATAACCCCG
The DNA here is from genome assembly GCA_039680365.1 of Clostridiaceae bacterium. Lineage (GTDB taxonomy): Bacteria > Bacillota > Clostridia > Christensenellales > CAG-138 > UBA7703. The sequence goes on along the minus strand of JBDKTD010000213.1, from coordinate 1,217 downwards.
CCAGTGCGTATCCGCCTGCCGTGGAAACCGAACGCGCGGTCAACGGCGCGCGCGCACGGTTTGCGCAGGCGCTCGGCTGCACGGCGGATGAAGTGTATTTTACCTCCGGCGGGACGGAGTCCAACAACATGGCCGTGTTCGGCACGCTCAAACCCTTGCGGGGCAAACGCCGAATCATTACGAGCGTTGTCGAGCACCCGTCCGTCTACGAGACCTTCCGTTCACTGGAAGGCTCCGCTGAAACCGAAGTTGTACTGATTGGCTGCAAAAAGGACGGATCGGCCGATCTGGACGAGCTGGAGCAGGCGCTGAGTGAAGAGACCGCGCTCGTTTCGCTCATGCACGTCAACAACGAAGTCGGCGCGATCAACGACCTTACCGCCGTTTCCGCATTGCTCAAGAAGCGCGCGCCGAACGCCGTGTTCCATTCGGACGGCGTGCAGGCATTCTGCAAGCTTCCTTTTACGCGCGTTCCCTGCGACCTTTACAGCGTCAGCGCGCATAAGTTCCACGCGCCAAAGGGCGTGGGCTTGCTGGCTGTCCGCAGCGGATTCAAGTTTGCGGGCGGGCAGATCGGCGGCGGGCAGGAGAAAAATCTCCGTTCCGGCACGACGAACGTCCCCGGCATACTCGGCATGGAAGCGGCTCTGTCGGCCTACCGCGCCAACCAGGCGGAGTGGGTGGAACGCATGCGCGCCTGCAAAATCCGGCTGGCAAACGCGCTGCTCTCGCTGCCGGATACGGCGGTCAACGGCCCCGATGTAAGCGAAGGCGCGCCGCATATTTTGAACGTTTCGTTCTCCGGCGTGCGTGGCGAAGTGCTGCTCAACGCCCTCGCCGAGCGCGGCGTCTACGTTTCCACCGGGTCGGCCTGCTCTACCCATCAAAAGGGTAAAAACCGGATTTTGAGCGCGATGGGCATATCCAGCGCGCGCGCGGAAGGCGCGATCCGCTTCAGCTTCTGCGCGTTCAACACGCTCGAAGAGATGGATCAAACCGCCTCCGTCGTCGCCGAGCAGATTGCGTTTTTACGGCGGTTTCAGCGCCGCTAAGACATAGCAACGAAGCAAGAGTACATACGATAAGGAAGCAGTAACATGGAACCAACACTGGTCGTCCGCTATGCGGAAATTCACTTAAAGGGGCTCAACCGCCCATATTTTGAGCGCAGTCTGGTCAAACGAATCGAGCTTGCGCTTAAGCCCACCAAGGCGGAC
>JBDKTD010000164.1:0-6335 GCA_039680365.1 Clostridiaceae bacterium | reverse complement strand
CTTCGCGCCGGAAGTAGTCTCGCGTCAGCAAACGATCTTTCTTGAAGTCGTCCAGAAGCGCCTGGTAGATCTGCGCCTTGGTAGGATCAATCGCGTTCAGCGGCAGATGAATTTCGTTCTCCAGCGCAGTTGTGAGGGCTACAGCCTTGGTGTAGTCCAGCATCTCGAACATGTCTTTTGCAACTGTAAATCCAGCTCTGCCGTGCGCATCCATGGTGCGATTGACCCAAGGCACCTTGCCAAAAAGATGCTTCCATGCATCCGGTGTGGGGACGGCATGCGTTGTGGGCGAAGAAACCGCGATCGGTAAAAGGCTGCCTCCTAACCCTCTAACTCTATAGACGCGGATCGTATCATGGTTAAACGGCACATCGCTCTCAGCACCCCAAATATAACTCTGTGGGCGAGCTTCTACGATTGTTCCCATGAACTTGTCCGCCCTTGCCCCGCCGCCGGCCTGCGCAGTGATTCGCGAAACAGAATAATCGGTTTCTACAATATCCAAATTATATTTCGATCTGCCGATGAGAAGAACTGTCAAAATCGCCCGCCACTGCCGAACGACGGCATCGCGGTATTGTTCAAGAACAGGATCGGCTCTACGAATATTCGGCGGCAGGAAGATCATCATATCAAAAATGCGGTGTGCCGCCCAAATATCTGGAATCGATGTAAGATTGTCAAAATCGATTGCGCCGCGCTCCACATCGACCGACAAGGCGTCTCGAATTTGCTTGAGATTATGCGCGAGGTCTTTATCGACGGAGATGGCGTCCAGACACGTTCTTGCATACGGATCGTCTTTTGTAAACCAATACATATTATTGCTCCAATCTCTGCTGTACGGCGTTATTTCGCCCGGCGCCTGGTATACGGCGTTTCGCAGGCGTCCATAAGCGCAAGCGCGTAGGCGTCGCTGACCGGGTTATTCGGCGTTTCATTGTGCTCCCGGCTTTCGAAGTAGCGCGGAACCTGCTGGTTCATAACCCCCAAGATCGCGCTGCCTCTTACCCCGTGCAGCTTGACCCCGGACGTCTGCCCTCTCTTTGCCTTCCGTTCTAGTATCGTTGCGTACTTGTCAACGGACAAAACCGTCAATCCGTTGCGATCCATCTCCAAGAACCAGTTGAGCATATTTTCAGAAAACTCCAGTAGCGCGCCGATTCCTTGCCCCTTGCCTTTCCAAATCGACTTCCAGTTGTCCTCGCTTCGAGTACTCTCGCTCCAGAACTCCTTAATGAACGTTGGCGCAAGCGAGGTGTTTTTAAGCAGAGCAAGGGTGGTGAAGTAGTCGCGCGTCATCAGACAGAACCGCTCTAGCTGCTGAAGACATCCGCGAACGATATCCGCCTGTGGGAACATACTCCAATCATGCTTTTCTTCAATGGTCTCTTTCGGGACAAAAACGCTTCTATTCCAGACCTCGGTAAAATACTGCATAATTCCGATCGCCGCCGCGAGTTCGGTGGGTACCGCCGGGTCGTTCTGCGGGTGTTCCGTACTGTCCCCCTTGTTTTCAACAGCGGCTCCATTCCGGTCAACCATAGATTGCTTATCGCTGCCGACAACCTGTATGCATTCCACCTTGGGCAAAACATCCTCGAGAATGTAATAGTTCAAAGCGAGCTTACTTTGAAAACTGAACTGCGAAAAATCAACCTCCACCTCACCCGGAAGGACTTCCCGCTCCATCGCGTCATTGAGGTAAAAATAGGGCGCCATGAGCGTCAGGCCGATATCCCAGTTCTGTTTTGGAGCGAGCGACTCGCGCATGCACTTGGCCAGCGTTGGAACCCCACTCGCCCCGGTGCCTCCAAACAGCGAACCTGCAAACATGATCCGTGCCGGATCGGGTGAACCTGCCCGCCCGGTCAGCGTATCCCAAAATGGTGTGAAACTCTTTTCATAAAGATGTTCCCAAAGCAGAGCGCCGACGTGCGGATGCCCTTTGCAGCCGTCGTACAGTTGCATCTTGAGATCGACTGTGCCATAGAGCGCCTCGACTAGGGGCATGGAAGCAGTATTCAGGTTAATAAATCCGTTTATGTACGACTCAATACTCGGATAATTGTATACACCGCCGTCAAACCCGGTTCCAAAGTAAAACAATCCAGGTGCTTCGAGTACGATCTCGAGCGGGCGCCAGCCCTGCCGTTCCTTCTTGCAGCGCGCGTCCCAAAGGAACTGGAACGCCTCATGGTAGGACTCAACGAGTTTACGCAGTTCCATTCCATCCTCATGGTTGATGTCAATATCAACCAGGCGAATTGTCAGCCGCGCTTCTTCTCGCGCAAGTCTGTCCGCAAAACCCGCCGCTGCCAGCGCACCAACGCTTTGCGCAACGCGCGCGCCGCTGCCGCCAACGGCGATTAAGATCATCTCTTTCATTGTTCTCCATCCCCTTCGCTTTGATTGCGTTGCGTTTCCTGCTTATGCTTCTTTCGATACCATGGGTTCCGGTTCTCTGCGGCAAACATTCGCAGATCAAGAATAGAAAGAACAATCGAACAGACGAGATAAAGCGCCGCGCCGCCCCAAAGCAGCGGATTGCCTGCGTTGCTCCCCGTCGCCATGTTGCTGTAACCCCACCACTCGAACGATTGAATCTGGAAATAATTCAAGAAAAGCAAGTAGAGTATACCGCCTAGAATGATGAACACATTCAGCAGGACCTGTACTGTCCGGCGACCGATCACAGTGTCGCATTTGATTTCGTCGAACAGTCGAAAAACCAAATTTACGAGAAATAGGGCACCAATCAGGATTGCGAACCTACTAAACAGCAGGTTAAATACGGTATTCGGCACACCCGCGACATCAAACGGCGTATTCGCGTCAAAGCCGGAGTATGCCGCGGTCACCGCATCCCTTGCTAAGAGAGGCGCACAAAGGATTGCCAGATAGAATACTGTCAGCAGAAGAATTTTCACCAAGATGAGCGCACCCGCCCGAAACCGCTTCAGCCCTTTTTGTTCAGCCATTGTTTAATTTCCTCCCGGTATTATTTGTTGCTGTGGTATCAGCCCTTTGGAAACGCATCGACCTCGTCCTTGCTGAACGCCCAGCCAAAGCCTTGGTCGGGTTCAACTGTCACCTTTGAATCTACGTATGCTCCCGCTTGATTGTGCTCAACAACGCCAAGCACAAATGTTTCCGCATATCCGGTCATCTCCGCGTTTGCATCCTTGATATTCTGATCGATCTGCTGATCCAGCAGGTTATAGAGGAACGTCTCCGCCAGATACGCCGTCTTCGTTGCCTGCGAGAATTTAAACGCGTGCGTATCCCAGTCATAGTTATACTTCTTCATATCCATCGACCAGCCAGTCAGCCAGTTCGCACCAAACGCCTCGAGAAGCTTCGAACGATCCGGTGCTAACGAGGGCTGAAGCGTTAAGGATAGAAACATAGGCAAGTCCTGCTGAAGCATAGAGTTGTTGAGGAGGAGTCCCACCTGAAACTGCCCGCTTGCCGCATCGAACACCGGCTCGCCGGACAGCTTGATCAAACCGGCGTCGCACGCACTCCAATCGACAATACCTGCGGTGAGCTTGTCGTCATTGATTGCGAGACTGAGCTGGCTGGATTGCGATAGAGACACAGCCGGGTTGTTCTCGGCAAAGGGAAACAACGTGTTGTCTCCCGTCATATTTACATCCGACTGTTTGATACAGCTTCTGAAGGAAAAGGGGAAAGACAAGGTAATGTGGATATTTTCTTCGGTCGACGAAGGCGCACCACTGTAAATTTTTGCAAGCGGCAATTGGGAAATGACGTCAATATCCTCCTGTGCTGTATCATTTTTAAAGAAGAACATGTATTTTCGCACATTTTCTTCTTCAAGCTCCGCGCCATACGAGAGGACATTGCCGCAAAACTTGAGGTTCGGCTCCTTCCATTGCGTCGCGCAGGTTGACCCGCCTGCCGAATTCGCTTCCTGGCTCGGAACGCACTCCAGCCCCGAAAAGTACACGCTGTTTACTTGCTCCGTGCGGTTCAGGTTACTGTTATTCTTGCACTTTTCCAAAATCCGGTTTGTTGTTTCATATACTTGTTCGGGATTGCCAATGATAAGCAGGTAGAGATACCGCTGGTAAACCTTACTGGTGTTCAAAGCCTCTCCAAACACGCGCTTTGGTTCAATGCCGATGGACGATCGCGGGACATTGTTGATCTTGCCGACAAAGTCCGCTTGAACCCCGATCAGACTCAAGGTCAGCGAATCGTTTTTCACAACGCTGTTTGCTAATGCATTCGCTATCTGGCTGCTCTGGCTTTCGTTTTGCATGGCCAGATCCGATACAAGGATGAACACATTGTTGGCGCTTGGGTTCTTTGCCGCCGTCGAAGCGATATCGCTGATTAAGTAAGCAATATTCCTGTGCGCAATATAATTTTTCGTGCTGAGGTAATCACTGCTGAACGCTGCATCATAACGAAAGTAGTACGCGGGAATTACGCCGTTTGCCGCTTCAGTTTTGGAAACCGGCGTCTCCTCACCCTGTTCGCAGGAAAAATATCCAAACGTCTTCTCGCCGGACGTAATTTCATTTATAAGCATGATCAACGAATCATATGTTGTACATTGCTTATCAAGAAAGCCGTTGCCTGCGCCATAATCGCCGCCGTCTTTCGAGCCCCAGCTCGTCAGCGCGCCTACATTCCCGTCGATAATGATCTGATACGTCGGGTTACCCAGCGGCTGTTCAACAGTTGGCGTCGGCTGCGTGGTTGCAGCATTGTTGACCTTGTTTACCAGCGCGCTCAGATTGGAAGAGTCGATGCGTATGCGCGCGGGAAGACTGGCAACGGGGGGTGGTACGCACCCTGTCGTGGCAACAAAGGTAATCAGCAGCAAAACAACCATTAAGATGCGTTTTCTAATGCCTTTTATCACGTTTTTCATCTGTTGTTTCCTTTCGTCAGAGTACACAAAACACGTGGGTATTGCGTTCTAATACTCATTTTCACTCGTTATACTTTCAATTTTGATCGTTTAACTATTTGTATGGGTTCTTTGCCGATTGAATAAATTATATACCTGTATGGATTGCACTGTCATTGTCGATTATTAGCATATTTTACCGTTTATTCTATTATTTGTATAAACTACTCTTGATAAAAAATTTGTCAGCAACAGGTATAGTCTGAATCATCTTTATGTAATTCGCCAAAAATAGAACAAGCCCGTTTGGGCTTGTTCTATTTTTGATGGAACCGGTGAGAGTCGGGCATCGCAGGCAATGGCAGGTTGTTCGCATTTCAAGCTTCGCAGCGCACCGTCTGATTCCATCGCAGCCTGGGAAAAGCCGCAATACGTAACTTAAATTGCCTGCCACTTGTCTCGCGTGATCCCATAAATGTATAGATCGGCGCAGTTCCCAAAATTATCATTCGTTTGTTCTTTTTGAACTTCTTCCAAAGTCATTCCGAGTTTCTCCATTAACCCTACGGACTTGATTCTGTCAATGGCTTCAGCAACTATTTTATAAGCGTTCAACTCAGAAAACGCATACCTCATCACTTCAAAGCAGGATTCGTAAGCATAGCCCTTTTGCCAGTAATTCTTGTTGAAAATCCAACCGATTTCATACACTTTCTCCGTTATTTCATGGAACAAAATATAGCCGATCACTTTTTGTGTTTCCTTATGTACCGCCGCTACCGCTCCATTCTTAAGGATGCAAAATTCTCTTAAAAACTGCTTCGTTTTTGCCATATCATAAGCGGGTTCGCAGTTTTTCATGGTCTCGTCGTCACCAAGAATGTCATACAGGTCACTTGCATCCGAAATTGTAAAATCCCGGATGATCAAATGTTTCGTTTCTAAAAGCATACTCACCTCATAATGCCTGCATTCAGCGTAAAAATGGAATCCATCTGGCATAAAGTCTCGGTATGAATCGCAGCCTAATTCGCTTAGCATCTCTAACGAGAAGACTAAACCATTATCATTTTATCATACATATTAAAAAGGCACAGTGTTTCATTCAAAACATCTTACTCTTTTTATATGGAACCGAGGAAGGTCTGGGTATCGCAGGAAAAGGTAGGCTTGCCCGAGTTTCATGCTTCGCAACGCGCGGTTTGATTCCGCCACTGCCGGGAAGAAGTCGCACACAGGCTTATTCTGTTTCGAGCTTCAACTTTCTCCTGTCGCACACGTGCAAAAAAAAGAAAGCAGCCCTTTTCCGGCTGTTTTCTTTTTTTGTGTTTCCTGCAATACTTTGATACAATGCACCATTTTAGCTGGTCGCAGGGATTTCGATAACGAGAGGAGGTATCGTTAACGGGCAGGGTATCGTTAACGAGCAATGGCTTTTAACGAGTGATGC
>JBDKTD010000191.1:0-6226 GCA_039680365.1 Clostridiaceae bacterium | reverse complement strand
ATCGGCTCCGGGTTTGAAATGACGGTCGTTGCCGCGTGCGTCATCGGCGGCATCAATATGGACGGCGGCGCGGGCTCGATTGTGGGCGTCGTGATGGGTTCGTTCTTTATGGCAATGATCAGCAACGGCATGACGCTTATCAAGATCGACGCTTACTGGCAGCAGCTCGTCATTGGACTTGTGCTCGTGTTCGCCTGCTCGCTGGAATTTGTCCGCAACCGCATCCGCGCCAGCCTGAACCGGTAAGGGGGCGCGCATATGGGTAACACGATTCTGGAAATGCGGGGCGTATCGAAATCCTTTGGCGCGACCAAAGCGCTCAAAAACGTTTCGATCGACCTGATGGAACGGGAAATCCTCGCCATCTGCGGCGAGAACGGCGCGGGCAAATCCACGCTGATGAAGGTGCTCAGCGGCTCCTATGAGTCCGGCTCCTACGAAGGCGAAGTCTGGGTGGAAGGCAAAAAGTGTCTGTTTCGCACCCCGGCGGACTCCTCTGCGGCGGGCATAGAGATGATCTATCAGGAGATCAGCGTGCACCTTGACCTCTCCGTTGCCGAAAACATCTTCCTCGGGCGGATTCCGACCAAGTGCGGCGTCGTGCAGTGGAAAACGATGTTTGAGGACGCCCAGAAATACGCGGACATGGTTGGTTTGAAGGTGCCGATTACCACGCACCTGTGCGATCTCAGCGCTTCCCAATGCCAAATGGTATCCATCGCCCGCGCGCTGAGCCGCAACCCGAAGATTCTCGTGTTGGACGAGCCGACTTCGCCGCTGACGGACGCGGAGGTGGAGGAGCTGTTCAAAATCCTCTTCCAACTGCGCGAAAAAGGAATTTCCTGCATCTACATCAGCCACAAAATCCGCGAGATCAAGCAGCTTGCCGACCGCGTCTGCATCCTGCGCGACGGTGGCCATGTATGGACGAAACCCGCGGCCGATTTGACGGTGGAAGAGATTGTGGAAGCCATGGTCAACCGCAAGATCGGCAATATGTACCCCAAGGAGGCCGTGGAGATTGGGGAGGAAGCCTTCTCGATCAAGAACCTCCGCGTCAAGCATCCATACAATAAGAAGAAATATATCGTAGACGGCATCGATTTTTCCGTTCGCAAGGGAGAGATTCTCGGGCTCGTCGGGCTGGTCGGTTCGGGCCGCTCGGAAACGGTAAACGCCATCTTCGGCTCAATCGACGGTACGTACGACGAAATGCGAATTTACGGAAAACCCGTGCGCATCCGCGACCCCAAGGACGCGATTGCAAAAGGACTTGCGCTTCTCAGCGAGGATCGAAAAGTCAACGGCTTTGTGCCGACGCTGAACATTGCCAGAAATATCACGCTGCCGCGGCTGGACAAGGTTTCTCGCAGGGGCATTTTGCACCGGGAAGCAGAGCGCAAATACGGCGTGAAATATATGGAAAGCCTGAGCATCAAGGCAAACTCCGAGCGGGACATGGTAACGAGCCTTTCCGGCGGCAACCAGCAGAAGGTCGTTCTGGCAAAGTGGCTTATGGCGGAGCCCATGGTGCTGCTGCTGGACGAGCCGACCCGCGGCATAGACGTTGGCGCTAAGGCGCAGATTTACGAGATCATGACCGAGTTGGTGCGGCAGGGTATGGCAATCGTCATGATTTCCTCGGAGCTGACGGAGCTGGTTGGCATGTGCGACCGCTACCTGCTGCTGGCGGACGGAAAAATCCGCGCCGAACTTGGCCGCGATCAGGCGGACGAGGAACGGTTCCTGCGAATCTGCTCCGGTTCGGATCGATAACTTTAATTCCGATTTGTTTGTGCCCCGGGGCACGAACATGAATAAAACAGGAGGATCCACAAGATGAAAAAATTACTCGCAATGGCACTTGTTCTCATGCTTGCGCTGAGCTTCTTTGCCTGCAGCCCGAAGGCCGCCGACACCGAAGCGCCCGCGGCGGAAGCAACCGAAGCGGCAGACGCTGCGGCGGAAACGACCGAAGCGACCGAACCCGCCGCCACCGAAGATCAACCCTACGTGATCCTGGTGAACGCTCTGGTCGGCCACCCCGTTTACGAACAGCAGGCGGAAGCCGCCCGTAAAGCGGCGGTAGAATATGGCGTAAAGCTCGAAATCATCGGGCCGACGTTCGGCACGACCACCATCGTGACCGACTACATCGCCGCCATGGAAAACGCCATCACCCTCGCACCGGACGCGATCATTGGCGAACCGTTTGACCCGTCCCTCTTCGAAGTGTTCGACCGCGCCAAGCAGGCGGGCATCCCGATGTTCCTCACCTCCAACCTGCTGGAAGACCAGGACGCTTTTATTGCCTGGATCGGCACGGACAACTATAACTACGGCCTCAACGCGGCGGACATGATTGCCGCCAAGACCGAGGGCAAAGCCAACATCTGCGTCGTGATGGGCGACCTCGCCACCACCAACCAGGTCGAACAGCGCAAGGGGTTGGAAGACCGCATTGCCGAGAAGTATCCGGAGATGAAGATCACGAATGTCGTTGCGGATAAGAACGACGTCGCTACCGCGATGAGCGTCATTGAAGATACGCTCAACACCTATCCCGAGACCAACGTGGTCATCATGCTGGAATCCACCGGCGGCCCGGGCGTTGTGCAGGTCTGCGAAGAAATGAACCGCACGGACGTTCTGATTCTGGATATCGACGCTGTGGAAGCCACCATCGATAACATCGCCGCCGGCAAAGTCTGGGCAACGCTTGCGCAGAACTTCTACAAGCGCGGTTATGAGTCCGTCCGCATGGCATACGAATACCTCACCGATGGCGGCGCCGCGACCTTTGCCAAGCTCAACGACTCCGGCACGGTTCTCATCGACAAGAGCAACGTCGACACCTATGCCGAAGACCTCTGGGGCGCAATCGTCTACAAGGGAACCCCCTGGCCCGCGAAGTAACGAATCCACTCGAATCGTTGTGATCCGGGGCGGCGGTGTTCCGCCGCTCCGGACTCGGATTTTTTATTGCGCGAACCCACTGTAAAAACAGGCGGAAATGATGCTACAATAAGCCATACTGTTTCCGCCGCGTGACCTTCTGCCGACTCGAAGCGAGGAAGTACGAGCATGACCAAGATGCATGACATCGCCGAAAAAACAGGGCTGAACATTTCGACCGTTTCGCGGGCGCTGCGCGACGCGCCGGATATCAGCCCCGAGACGATCAGCCTTGTCAAAAAAACGGCCATGCAGATGGGCTACCGCCTCCGGACGGGCGGAAAATCCAGCGCGACTGTCGGTCTGATCGTGCCGGAAGTTGGCAGCCACTACTATTCGGAGATGGTGGAAACCGTCGAGCGCGAGCTCAAAAAACGCGGGTATTCCATGATCGTCTGCATCGGCGGCTTCGACGTCAGCGGGATTCTCACGGCGTTTGACCAGATTCTGCATCACGATATCTGCGGGCTGATCGTGAACGACTGCTTTCGGCTGGACGCGGAGGACGATATTCAAAAGCACGACCGCATTGCGCATTCCGTTGTTCCGCTGGTGCTGATTTCCGAAAACAAGGTGCTCCTGCCGGTGGATACGATTTCCATTGCCAACGAAATCGCCATGCGGCAGATTCTGGAGCATCTGGTGGAACTGGGACATACGGAAATCGGCTACATCGGCGAGTACGCTTCGGACGTGCGATACCAGTCCTACCTGAAATACTTGAAAGAAAAGAACCTGCCCGTCCGCGAGGAACACATCAAGCGCGGCAAGGAACGTTTTGAACTGGGCGGGTACCTCCGAGCAAAAGAGTTGATTCGCGAAACGGCGGAGCCGCGCGTAACAGCGGTGGTCGCCTGTTACGATCAGGTAGCTCTTGGCGCGCTCAACGCGTTTGCCGAGGAAGGCATCCGCGTGCCGGAAGACCTTTCGGTGGCCGGGTTCGACAACATCATTCTCAACGACTACCTGCCGATTCAGCTGACTTCCATCTCCAACCCGACCGAGCAGCTCAGCTCGCTCGCGGTCAAACTGCTGATGGACAACCTCCATGAACGGGAAAACCACGTGGTGCAGAACGTCTCCCTCCAGCCAAGGCTGGTGATTCGGAGCTCGACCGCCGCGCCGCACGGCCATTTGTAACGCGGTTAACGCGAAGACGCGTTTGCGATATTTCCCAGCGAAAAAAAGGAGTAGGAACGATGAAAGAAATCGGTTTTGTATGCTTTGGCGAAGTGAATACGCCGTATGAAAGGCTTGTTCTCATGCATGACGGGGCGGTGGAAACGCTCAAGGCGCTCGGCGGGAACCTGCTGGACGCGGGTGTTGTGATTGACGACGCCAAGTACGAAACCGCCGACGCCGCGCTGGATAAGCTGAATGCGCGCGATCTGGACTGCCTGATCGTCTGCGTCGCGGGCTGGGTGCCGACGCACGCGGTGATCCGCGTGACGGATCCCTTCCGCCATCTGCCGGTGCTTCTCTGGGGGCTTTGCGGCTGGAAAGAGAACGGAAAGGTCATCACCACGGCGGGGCAGGCGGGAACCACGGCCATCCGCCCGGCGCTGGAAGCCATGCATTACCGGTTCAAATTCGTTTACAGCGTCATCGGCAAGCCCGAACCAATCGAAAAGATCGATTCGTTCGTCAGCGCGGCGCATACGGCAAAGCTCTTGAGGAGCGCGCGCGTCGGCACCATGGGCTACCGCGATATGCTGCTCTACGGCACGCAGTTTGAAGGAAACAGCATGCGCGGACAGCTCGGCGTGGAAGTCGAGCCGTTTGAAATGCTGGAAATCGTGCAGAACTTGGAAACGCTCGATCCGAACGAAATTGCGGAAAATATCTCGTTCGTTAAAAAGAACTGGGTGTTCGATAAACCCTGCGACGGCGGCGTGATCGAAACCGGAGTCAAGTACGCGCTGGCGGTCGGTAAAAAGATTAAGGAACGCGGCTACAAAGCGATTACCCTGATCGACGTTGACGGCATGAAAAAGCTGGCAGGTTTTCCGCCGGCCATGGTGTTTATGCTGCTGGAACGCAACTATGGCGTTCTGACCGTGCCGGAGAACGACGTGATGGGCGCGGTGACGCAACTGATTGCCAACGGCCTTACGGGCGAGATCGTCCCCTATTTGGAATACTACGAATTTTTCGAGCAGAGCATGCTCATCGGCGTGCCGGACTTCGTTCCGGCGGCCGCGACGGCGGGGCAGACGCACGTTCTGCCGACCGCGTTCGGGCTGCTTTCGGCCAGCCTGCTCAACGTTTCCCGCGTGAAAACGGGTCTGGTCACGTGCCTGAGGCTGATCTACAAAGACGGCCGCTACGGCATGCATATGTACCTTGCGGACGCGAAGAACCCGCCCGACTGGGAAGAGTTCGGCTGGGCGCCGCCCGCGCCGCATCTGCCGAGTCTGGAAGTCTTTCCGCGCGACTGCACGGTGGAAGAGTTTTCCCAGAAGGTTTCCAGCCAGCACGTGATCGTTTGCTACGGCGACCATCGCGAAGCGGTGAAGGACTTCTGCAGACTGCTGGATATCGACCTGCTGTAACGAAACTGCGGATACGCGACTTTGCCGCCCGGCAAAGCCAAAAGAGTCAACAATTACATCGACCGAATCATGGCGAACCGACCGCGCGAACGCTCGCGTTTGAGATGGCGCGCTCGCCATATTGGAATACTATACTGAATTAAGGAACTTTGGCGACATGAAGGCAATACAAATTGGATGGGCACAAACCAGCATCACTCCCGAACGTCCGCTCGTGATGATCGGACAGATGTATCACCGCGTTTCGGAGTACGTCCGAGACCCGATTACCGCAACCGCGCTGGCGCTGGACAACGGAGAAACACAGGCGGTTTTTCTTTCGATGGACATGACGGAGTTTCCCACGCATGCGGTGGCTCCGCTGAAAGCGCGGCTTGCGCAGGTCAGCGGGCTGAATTTCGAGCATATCTCCATAGGAGTTACGCACACGCACAACTCTTCGGATTTTTATTCGGACTTTATGCGCGAGGACAACGAGCGCGTCTACGGCGCGGACATTCTGCCCAAGATCGAACTGGCTTCCGACGTTCTCACCGGCGAGGAAGCGCAGGAGTTTCTGGTTTCGCGCCTTGCGGACGTGATCAAGCGCGCATGGGAAGGCAGAAAACCCTGCGGATTGAGCCTGGCGCTCGACTACGCGGCGGTCGGCTTTTGCCGCAGGCCGGTGTTCCGCGGCAAGAAGGACGAAACCGTGATGTACGGCGACTGCTCGCGCGAAG
>JBDKTD010000104.1:0-7701 GCA_039680365.1 Clostridiaceae bacterium | reverse complement strand
ATCGGCACAGTTCGAAGGACTTTGTCGATGGACTGAAAAAGCCCGTAAACCTTCGTTTACGGGCTTTTTCATGGTCGCGGCGATCTGATTCGAACAGATGACACTCCGGGTATGAACCGAATGCTCTAGCCAGCTGAGCTACGCCGCCATATGAAGTTGGCATGCCGAATTTTTTCGGCACATCACGTATTATAACCGCAGGGCGGCAAGCTGTCAAGTACAGGAATTCGGGGCTTTTTTCACATTCGTGCAAAGCCCCCGCGCAGGATAATATACCCTGTTTTTCGCTTGGCTAAGGCGCGCCGACATGGTACAATTTACGCGTGAAATGTTATCCTGCGGGCGGTTGTCCGGCAATTTGCCGACGTCCGCGCCAAATTCTGCAAGGAGGATGTTATGATTCGCTATCATGACCACGCGGTCAAACTCATCGGCGGCAAGCCCAAGCCCGCCGTGCCAACGGAAAAAGCCGCGCGTGAAAAGACCATCGCTTACCGCATCCTGCGCGCGCACAACGTCTCCGGCGACGCCGAAAAGCTGCGCCTCCGCTTCGACGCGCTGGTTTCGCACGACATCACCTATGTCGGCATCGTCCAGACCGCGCGGGCGAGCGGGCTCACCGAATTCCCCGTTCCGTACGCCATGACGAACTGCCACAACAGCCTCTGCGCCGTCGGCGGAACGATCAACGAGGACGACCACGTATTCGGCCTCTCAGCCGCCAAGAAATACGGCGGCATCTATGTCCCCGCCAACCTCAGCGTCATCCACAGCTACGCGCGCGAAGAGCTGGCCGGCTGCGGCAAGATGATATTGGGTTCGGACAGCCACACGCGCTACGGCGCTTTAGGCACCCTCGCCATTGGCGAAGGCGGCCCGGAGCTGGTCAAACAGCTTTTGAAGAATACCTACGATATCGCATCTCCGGACGTCGTGCTCTGCTATGTCACCGGCAAGCCCCGCCGCGGCGTCGGCCCGCACGATGTGGCGCTCGCGCTCGTCAAGGAAGCCTTTGCCGAAAACCGCGCCAAAAACAAGGTGCTGGAATTCGTCGGCCCCGGCATCAAGCACCTGCCGGTCGATTTCCGCAACGGCGTGGACGTGATGACGACCGAAACTACATGCCTTTCTTCCATTTGGGAAACGGACGGCGAAATTGCCAATTACTACCGCACGCACGGCCGCCCCGCGGATTTCCAGACGCTTGAACCGGAGGAAGGCGCGTATTACGACGCCATGATTACCATAGAGCTCGACAAGGTCGAGTGCATGATCGCCCTGCCGTTCCACCCCAGCAACGCCTACCCCATCCATGAGTTCCTTGAGCGGGCGGATGAGCTGCTCGCCAAGGTGGAAGCGGAAGCGGCGGAGCAGTTCCCGCGCGCAAAACCAAACTTGCGCGGCAAAATCCAGCCGGACGGCGTGTATGCCGATCAGGGCATCATCGCGGGCTGCGCGGGCGGGCTGTTCGACAACATCGTGGAAGCTTCCGAAATCCTCTCCGGCGGCTCCATCGGCAACGGCGCGTTCTCGCTCTCCGTCTACCCCACCAGCGTACCGGTCAGCCTCGCGCTGACGAAGGTGGAAGCGACCGAAACGCTCATCCGCGCGGGCGCGGTCATTAAGCCCTCGTTCTGCGGGCCGTGCTTCGGCGCGGGCGACGTACCCGCCAACAACGGTCTGTCGCTCAGGCACACCACGCGCAACTTCCCCAACCGTGAAGGCAGTAAGCCCGGCGAAGGGCAAATCGCTACCGTAGCGCTCATGGACGCGCGTTCTATCGCCGCCACCGCCGCCAACGGCGGGCGTATCACGGCGGCAACGGGCGTGCTCTACCGCAAAACGCGCATCAAATACCGCTACGACCGCTCCAGCTACGACAAACGCTGCTACAACGGCTTTGGCAAGGCGGATCCTTCCGTCGAGCTCGTGTTCGGGCCGAACATTGCCGACTGGCCGAAAATCGACAAACTGAGCGACAACCTGCTCGTCGAGCTTTCGGCGGTCATCCGCGACCCCGTCACCACGACGGACGAGCTGATTCCCTCCGGCGAGACGAGTTCCTATCGCAGTAACCCCCTGCGGTTGGCGGAATTCGCGCTCTCCCGCCGCGCACCGGACTATGTTGGCCGCAGCAAGGCGGTTGCCAAAGTGGAAGACGCGCGCAAGAGCGGCAGTGCGCCGGAAGCGCTGAAAGCCCTGCTCGGACGGGTCGGCAACGCGAACGAACTCCTCAAAACCACGCACTACGGTTCCTGCGTGTTCGCCAACAAACCCGGCGACGGCAGCGCACGCGAACAGGCGGCGTCCAGCCAGCGCGTACTCGGCGGAGCCGCGAACATCTGCTACGAATACGCCACCAAACGCTACCGCAGCAACTGCATCAACTGGGGCATACTGCCGTTTACGCTCGTCGCGGGCGCGGCGTTTCCGTATGAAGTGGGCGACCATGTGTATATCCCCGGCATTCGCGCCGCGGTTGCAGGTAAGATCGACACGCTGAGCGCAGTCGTGCTCAAGCAGGACGGCTCGAAGGAAGAGATTACCCTCAACCTGCCGCCGCTGACGGATGACGAGCGAGAAATCCTGCTCGAGGGATGTTTGATGAACTTCTATGCTGCCCAAGCGGGTAAGTAATTGCCAAATGAGAAACACCTGCTCATTTTGGTTTTTATCAGACTTCTATGCTGCCCGCGCGGGCAAGTAATCCCCGCGTAAAACGCAGCGTTCACTACGAATTCGGAAAGGGTATGAATATGAGTTTAATCCCAATGAAAACCCCGCTCGTCGAAATGGACGGCGATGAAATGACGCGCGTCCTCTGGCAGCAGATTAAGGAAGAGCTGATTCTGCCGTTCGTCGACCTCAAGGTGGACTACTACGACCTCGGCCTGCCGGAGCGCGAAAAGACCCGCGATCAAATCACCACGGACAGCGCAAACGCCATCAAAAAGTACGGCGTGGGCGTCAAGTGCGCAACCATCACCCCGAACGCCCAGCGCGTAAAGGAATACAGCCTCACCGAAATGTGGAAGAGCCCCAACGGCACCATCCGCGCCATATTGGACGGTACGGTTTTCCGCGCGCCGATTTTGATCGACTCCATCAAGCCCGTGGTCAAGAACTGGAAAAAGCCCATCACCATCGCCCGTCACGCGTACGGCGACGTGTACCGCGGCACGGAATACCGCGTGCCGGAAAAGGGCAAGGCCGAGCTGGTCTTTACCGGCGAAAACGGCGCAACGTTCCGTAAAACAGTTTACGACTTCGAGTGCCCCGGCGTTCTGCAGGCCATGTACAACAAGGACAGCTCGATCAAATCCTTTGCGCACAGCTGCTTTCGGTATGCGCTGGATACAAAGCAGGATCTCTGGTTTTCCACCAAGGACACCATCAGCAAGCTCTACGACCATACGTTTAAGGATATCTTCGAAGAGATCTTTGAAAGCGACTACAAAGCCGCGTTCGAAGAAAAGGGGCTTACCTATTTCTATACGCTCATCGACGACGCGGTGGCGCGCGTCATCCGCTCCGAAGGCGGGTTCATCTGGGCCTGCAAAAACTACGACGGCGACGTGATGAGCGACATGGTCAGCACGGCGTTCGGTTCTCTTGCCATGATGACGAGCGTGCTCGTTTCCCCCGATGGCAAGTACGAATTCGAAGCCGCGCACGGCACCGTAACCAAGCACTATTACCGCTACCTCGAAGGCGGGGAGACCAGCACGAACCCCATGGCGATGATTTTTGCCTGGAGCGGCGCGTTCAAAAAGCGCGGCGAGCTGGATCATCTTCCCCAGCTGACCGCCTTTGGCGAAGCGATGGAAGCGGCGAGCATCGAAACCCTCGACGCGGGCGTGATGACCAAGGACCTTGTCGGGCTCTGCGAAGGCGCGCAGCCCAAGGCGGTTACGTCCATTGCGTTTCTCCGCGCGGTGCGCGAGCGCCTGACTGCCAAAGTCGGCTGACGCAGGGCATTAACGGCAGACTCTTTCGCCCGCGCGTCTTTCGTGCGGGCGATTTTTCTTGCCAGGCAGCGTGCGCCGGCAGAGTGAACTGCAGGATCAGAAGATTGACAGTTCGTTCAACCGCCGTCCACGCCAATGACACAACTACCCGATAAGATAATCGCAAGATAGCGTTCCTCTACCCTTTAAACAAAGGAGCAAACATATGAAACAGGAAACCTTTAAGCGCATAGGCGCAATTCTGACGGCGGCCGTGCTGATTTTCGTATTCGGCTGCACCAAGAGCGCGCCGGTTTCGCAGCCCGTCGAAGCCGGGCAGCAGACGCAGTCCGAAAACGGCGAATCCGCCGAGTTTTCCGGCTACAGCGGCGTATATCACGCGGACGGCACAAACGAAACCGTCGAAAACGCTTCCTACGCCACGTCCACCGCAAACGAAAACGCGCTGCTAATCAACAACGGCGGCATCCTGACGCTGAGCAACGCCGATATCAACAAACTCGGCGACGCGGAAGGCGATTGTTCCGACGGGCGCAACGCGGCAATCGTAGCGGTCAAAGCCGGCGCGCTCACGATGAACGGCGGCAGCGTTACGACCAACGGCCTCGGGGCTTACGGGCTCTTTATCAGTGGCGGAGACGCAAGCTTTGTCGGCGACGGCACGTACCTTTCCACCAGCGGCACATCCTCGGCGGGCATTGCCGCTGCGGACAGCTCTGCGGTCGTCTTTTCCAACGGAACAATCGCAACGGAAGGCGAAAATTCGCCTTGCCTGCTGCTGTTCGGCGGCGGCGTGACGCTCGTAAATATGAAGCTCTCGTCAAAGAGCGCTCCACTCGTTTACGCGCCAAACGGGGACAGCCGGCTGATGCTGGACGGCACGGCGCTTGCCGCGGCTCCCGCGATTGATGAAAGCGCAACGCTATGGCTGGAACTCAAAAACAAGTCGTCGCTGATTGGCACGTTCGGGGAATCCCTCCCCGCGCGGGCAAGCGTCTCGCTGGATGCAACCAGTACCTGGACGCTGGATACCGACGCGTACGTGACCGTGTTTCTCAACGCGGATACGAAAAACACCAACATCGTCTCCAACGGCTATACGATCTATTACGATTCCAACGCGCCGGAGAACGAACCTCTCGGCAGCCAGTCCTATCCGCTGCCCGGTGGCGGCTACCTCTCCCCGCTGATCTAAACAGACAGATCTCCCTTACGGAGTTAGCAGGAGCATGTGCAGAAGTGCGCATGCTCTTTTTTTCGCCGACTTTTTACTGGGCAGAACCGGGTAAATATGATATATATCCTTTATCCGTATCATTTTTTCAACAACATGCAATAAACGGGTTCTTTTTTCGTCTATAGAGTGTAAGGGACAGGAGCGGACGATGGAACAGGATGCAACAAGCGCTTGGTACGAGTTTTTCAGCCTTGAATACGGGCGGCTGAAGAACTACGTGCGAAAACAGGCTCAGCGAATCAGCGACATGGACGCAGAGGACATCGTCGCCGAGGTCATGCTGAACACCGTTTCCCGCCTTGGTACATCCGGTCCGGTGGAGAACATCGCCGCTTACGTCTACCGCTCCATCCGCAACCGCATTGCCGATTTTGAGCGCGGCCGCGCAAAATCCGCCAGTCTGGACGGCATGCTGGGCGAGGATGGCGAACTGCCTTTCCTGCAGGCGCTCGTTACCGAAAACGACGACCCGTTTCAAGCGGAAGAACAGGCCGAGCGAATCCACCGCCTGACGGACGCCATCGGCAAGCTCGAACCAAGGCAGCGCGCGGTGCTCATTGCAACCGAGCTCAAGGGAAAGTCCTTCCGCGAACTCAGCGAGGCTTGGGGCGAACCCATCGGCACGCTGCTTTCCCGCAAGAGCCGCGCGGTCAAGGCCCTGCGCGCGCTGCTGGAGGAAACGGAACCGTAAGGTTCCCAACAAACAAACGAAGAAACGCCGGGTGCGCATCCCCGGCAAAGGAGAAAATAGTATGAGCGAAGTAAAAAAGAACATGGACAAAATGCCCAAGTGGGCGAAGTATACGCTGTATGCGATACTGGGACTCGCCGGAGCGTTCCTGCTGGGTCTGCTCTTTGGCAACATCATCATGTGGCTCTGGAACTGGCTGATGCCGAAGTTCTTCGGGCTTTCCACAATCACCTTCTGGGAAGGCCTCGGCCTCTTCCTGCTCGCGCACATCCTGTTCGGCTTTGGCAGTTCCAGCCATTCCGAGGAAAGCGGCAGGAAGTGCCATAAGAAAAACCACCACCACGGCGGAGAAGCCGACAAAAAGGACTGGAAAGACTGGGAGTATTACGACGACTGGTGGGAAGAGGACGGAAAGACCGCCTTCCACACCTACGCCGAGCGCAAGAAGAAAGCGCCCGAAGAGCCGGAGTCCCCAAGGACCGACGCGGAGTAATCACTTAGAACCACAAAATCGGATGCATATCGCATCCGATTTTTTTGCGTTTCATCCATAACAATGGGTTTCCAAAGGGTGTGCCCTTTGGCCAGGGGTTCGGGGGTGGAACCCCCGGCGTTACTTCTTTTTCGTATTCTCCCGATGCTTGCGGCTGATCAACGCGATTGCGTAGCCAACGGCCGCCGCGCCGCCGACACCTAAGAACGCCCAGCCCCAGGGGAACGTTTTTCCACGCACACTCTCAAGCGTGGGTTCGACAAGATCCGCGTCGCTCGTAAACGTCACCTTGGTCGAGGAAGAAGCGGTTTTTACATGTTTGGTGTTGGCGTCCGTTCCGGCGTTCGTTGCCGAAGGCGCCGGCGTTGCCGCGGCTTCGGGTGTTGGTTCGCTCCCTGAAGTGTTTGGGCTGGAGTTGTTCGTCCCTCCCGCGACTCCCGAGCCGCCCGCCGGATTGACAACCCAGTTGGCAACGAACGTCAGCGCGCCGGTCGTTCCCTCCGCAATGGTCAGGCTCGCCGTGGGTTCGGTAATGCCGAGCTCAACGCAGGTCCAACCCTGAAAGAGGTACCCTTCTTTGGTCGGGTTGCTGAGCGTGATGGCGGCGTCCGATGCGGTGTAATTTCCAGGATTTGCGCCGGTTGGCCGGGAACCTTCCAGCCCCGCGTACGCGATGACATACGCCAGCGAAAGCATCGCGGTGTTGCGCGTACCCAGGCGGAACACGTGCCCCGCGTCGGTGGTTACGCTCGTAATCTCCGCAAAGTTGCCGTATCCGCTGCCGGTCATCAGCGGGTAGATCGTGCCGTTTGCGGCGCGGGTTACAAACGGGCTGGTATCCTCTCCGGAAATGCCGCCATAGGTAATGGAAACGATATTCTCGCTGCCTGACACGGGCAAGTTTTCCAGCGAAAGCATGCGCGCCCCGCGAACGGATCCGCTGCTGACCGTTATGGTGGACGTAATGCTGCTGCCGGAGGAGCGAATCAGCGTGCCGCCCGCAATTTCCAGCGCGCCGCCCGCAATCGTGCCGGAAACGCTGAGCGTGCCGCCGGTGACGCGCAGTGTCCCGCTCGACAAACCGAGGTTGAGCACGACGTTGGACGGAATGGAGGCCGACGCGCCGAGCGTGATGGACGTTACCCCGGGTGCGTAAGAAATGTTCACCGTTCCGCCGGCGGTTTCCGCGTCTGCCAGCGCGCTGGCCAGCTCGTCTGCATCGGCAACGACCACGTCCGTGGAGGATGTTCCCGCAAAGCCGAGCGCAAACACAAACATCGCCGCAAAGAGCGCGGCAATCCCGCGCGCGAAA
>JBDKTD010000334.1:0-4111 GCA_039680365.1 Clostridiaceae bacterium | reverse complement strand
AGAAATCCGCCTGTTTGATGGTTTTATACAGCCGCACGCTGCAGCCCGGCGTTGCGGGGTCGAAGCGGCAGACGCTGTTGTATTCGCAGTATTCGCAGGCGGGGTGGTTCTTCTTTCGCGCCGCGGGGGAAGCGGTCATTTCTCCGCTCAGCATCCGCTCCAGCGTTTCTTCCGATTTTTTCCGCGCGAGCACTAACAGCGATTCCAGTTCGCCAAAAGTGCAGACGCTGCCGGAATACGCGTCCTCGCCCGTTTGCTTGACCTTGTCGAGAACGCTGGAAGCGCCGCTCATGCCGGATTCGCTTGCGCGCAAGACTTCGATATTCGAAACCGTCAACCCCTGCAGGCGGAACGCGTCCGCCACCGCGCCTTCGATATCTTCCTCGGAATCGGAGACGGCGGGCTGGGTCACCGGCATATAATACAATCCGGCGCGGATCTGCCCGTTTGCGCTCGCCGCCGCGAGATACAGCGGAAGCTGGAGCGTCAGCCCTTGCAGCACGCCGGAGAAGTCAAACTCCCTGCCACCGGTTTTATAGTCGATGACGCGCAGGCACTCCCCGCCGGAAACGCGCGCGCGGTCGATGCGGTCGATCTTTCCGCCAACGAGCGCTTCTTTGCCATCCGGCAAAACAAGCCGGATCGGCGGAAACGGCTGACCCGCGCCAAAACGCGCTTCCGTTGCGATGGGTTCAAAGCTGCCCGCGCGGAGCTGGCGCGTAACGGCGAGCGCGCTCTGCTTGACCGTTTCGATTAATAGAAACAGCGTGGCTTTCTGGCGCTCGTTCTCCAGCAGGATGCCGTAGTTGTGCTCGGCAATTACACCGGGCAGGATTTCATCCGTCACCGCAAGCGCCGTTTCATCCGAAAGGAGCCTCCAGTTGAGGTTCTTTTCGTTGACGGCGTTGACAAACGCTTCCAGAGCGGCGTGGAAAAACTCGCCGAGATCCACCATTCGTTCGGTGTATTCCAGCGTCTCCTTCGCGCAGAGACCATAGCGCACAAAGTGCTGGAACGGACAATTATTGAAGCTTTCGAGCCGGCTGGCGCTCATGGGAACCGACCTGCCGTAAAGCGACAGCGCCGCTTGTTCCCCAATGGAGCGTTCGCCAAAGCGAGAAGCGCTCTCTTCGAGCATTCGATCCACAAGCAAACGCGTTTTTGCGTTTTCCCGCAGCAGTTCTAAAAGCGCGGGCAGCCGCTCCGGGCAGACGCCGTCCTTGTAAAACCGCCTCAGGTCGGAAGCCAGCAGCGTCAGCGCGCGCGCCTCGCAGTCCGGCAGTTCGTCGGTGGACTCCAAATCGGTTTTGATGACCGCGTTTGGACAGATTCGTTTCAGGCGTTCGACGCTAGGCGCGGGCGCGAGTTCCGCGCTGCCGTCGCTATAAGAAAAGCTGACGTAGAGCGACTGCGTGGTCTTGGAAAGCGCGGTGTAAAGATCGAGCCGGTCATAAGCGCTCAGCTCCTGCGCGCCAAAACGCAGGGACGCGCCCTGCTGCCTGAGTTCCGATAAATCCCGCTCGTCGATGATGCCGTCGTTCTGCTGAGGGCGCGGGAGTAAGCCTTCGTTTGCGCCGACGACGAACAGCGCTTTGACCGTTCGGCTGCGGGTACGCACCACGTCCCCCACCAACCCCTGATCCGCCGTTCCCGGCACAACCCCGATGCTGCAGCCGCCAAGCCCTTCTTCTAATAAAGAGAGAAAGCCCTTTCGCCCGACTTTGAGGCCGCCGAGGATGGCGTCGAGCTGGTCGAACAGCTCCATCATCTGGTTCCAAACCTGTGCGTGCTCTTCCATCTCGGCAACGCGCCCGCTTTGCTTGAGTTCGTCGGCGCGCGCTTTGAGCGTTTGCTCCAGTTCGATTCGCTGTAAAAACGCGTACAGCGCGCGCACCTGCTCGGAAACCGTCGCGCGCGCCAGCCCTTTTGCCAGTTCGGCAAGCGGTTCGGCAGCAAAAGCGCGCGCGCGTTCCGCCCCTTCCGGCGGCTTTGCACGGGTCAGGGGCTTGAGCAGCGCGTTTCCGCGAACGCCCGAGCGCTTACAATACAGCTCCATCTCTTCGATATCGCTCTCCACGCAGCCTGCATACCCGCTCTTTAAATACCGCAGCAGATCGTATGGCGAATAGCCGTTTGCCGCAAAGCGAACCGCCGAAAGCGCGGCGTCCACTGCCGCGTGCCCGGTCAGCGGGCGTTTGCGGTCGAGAAAAATGGGAATATTCCGTATGGCGCAGCTGCGGCGAAGCAGTGCGGCGTACGCTTCCAAGTCCGAAACGATCACCGCCATATCCCGGTAGCGAACGCCTTCCCGCGCGCGGCTCTGCACCGCTTCGGCCAAAGACTCCGCTTCCGCCCTGCGGCTGCTCGCGCCAAAGATCGTTAAATCTTTTGATTCGCCCGTAAACCGCTGTTCCGGATAGGCGAATAGACTTCGTTCAATATGCCGCATGAGCGGGTTGCACGCGCCAACCTGCTTAACCAGCCGTTCCTCGCGAATCAGCGCCCCCGCGCGCTCCCCCGCCTGGCGGAGCAGAAACAGCGTCTGCCGGTCGGGTTCAAAGAGTTCGTCGTCCGCTCCGTTTTCACAGTCCAGCCGGAGCGCAACCGTCACGGACGGACAGTTCAAAAGCAGCGTTTCAAACAGCCGCAGCATCTGACGGCTGGGGCGGTCCACACCGTCGATGAAGACAGGCAAACCGGAAACGAACGATTCCGGCAGCAGTTCGACAGCGGCGTTCACCGCGTCGTCCGCGCTCAGATACCGTTCGGCAAGATACGATTCGGTTTCGCGATAGAGAATGGAGAGATCGCCCAGCTTTTCCGCCAACGGGAGTTCCGGCGGGAGTTTTTGAATCAGCGTGTCCAGCGCGTCGGGCGAGATGCCCGCGCGCTTGCAGTCCTGAAAGATGCCGAGCGCTTCCTCCGCAAACCCCGCCTGCTCGCTGGCATAGCGAAACAGCTTGAGCTCCTCGCGCTTTGTATCGATGGCGCGGCGCACAAGCATGCGGCAACCCTGTGCGTTCAAAAACGGCTTCGTTTTGCCATGCAGCTGCAAAATACGTTCGCAGAGGCGCTGAAAGCTGAAGACCTGCACGCCGAGGAGACCATCCAGCGCGTCCGCGAGTATAAATTCAGCCTCGTCGGCTCTATGCAACCCAGTCAATGATGCTTCTTGTTCATACGTATACTGCTCCGGCACGATCAGGATACCGCGCCCGCCGCCGTCCTGAATCCGCTTGAGCGCTTTGGCAATCCGTTCGCTTTTGCCCGTTGCCGCCCTGCCGAGCAGAAACGTCAGCTCCGCGCTCATGTCAGGCGCTCCTTATGGAGCGGCGTGTATACCATAACGCCGCGCTCGCTCCTGCTTTCGTAGAGCGAAACGGTGTTGGCTGTAAATGCGGCTTTCTGCAGCGGAAGAACAAACCCTTCGTCTCCTTCCATACCGCGCCCCAGCGTGATATGCGGGGTCAGCCTGCCGCGGTTCTTGGAAAAACCCCGTTCCCACAGCGCGGATTCGAGGGATTCATACAGCCGGTCGAGCTCGTCACTATCGCACGCAACGGAGAGAAACCCGGTATGCGTTCCTTCACTCTTGAACGAACCGTAGTCCTTGAGCCGAAGTACGAACGGATGGATATCCCGCACCGCTTCGCGGATGGCGTCCGCAGCTTCCGCTAGGCGGTCGGTCTCCCCAAGAAAATGCAGGGTGATATGATAGTTTTCGCGCGGGACAAGCCTACCCTTTGCGCCGCAGCTCTCAAGCGCGACGCGCGCGCTCGCCACCGCGCGTATGACGTCCGGCGGCAGCGGAATGGCGATAAACAAACGCATGATCCTGGCCTCCCCGATCTGAAAGTAATCTGTTCATGATGAGAAGTGTTTTATCTCTTCAAAAAAGAGAGTTCTTTTGTTTCTTTTCTTTTTAAGAAAAGAAACGTCCCCCCAGCTCACCGTTTCAAACTACGTATAGTATACCCGCGGCGCGCTCTTTTTGCCAGAGAACTAGCGTATTTTCCGCTTCGCCGCGCCATTTATCAAGACGGTGATTCTGAATTTTGCTCCGTCCTGTTCCTGCGAAATTCAGTAAAAAACCCGTTTTTATCCGTATCCG
>JBDKTD010000341.1:0-27606 GCA_039680365.1 Clostridiaceae bacterium | reverse complement strand
ATTTTTCCATCGAGCACCGCCTGGCGCAGGACTCGGAAGTTATGGTCGTACCCGCGGTTGAAGCCGACCTGATACTTCAGCTTCTTTGGCGAGGACTTCAGCGCTTCTTCCACGAGGTCGATCTTGCTAAGTTCGTGATCGACGGGTTTTTCGCAGAACACGTGCTTACCCGCGCGAATTGCTTCGATAGAGATCTTTGCGTGGATATCCGTCGGCGAGCAGACGAGCACCGCGTCGATGCGGGGGTCGTCCAGAAGTTCGTGATAATCGCCGCAGATATGCTGGATGCCGAAGCCTTTTGCCATCTGCTCCGCCTGCGCGCTGATCATGGGATCGGCCAGCGAGCGGATAACCGCGTTCGGCACGCCGGAAGCAACGCTTTTCATGTGTACCTGACCGATGCGCCCCGCGCCGATGATGCCAACCTGAATCATCTAAAACTCCTCACTTTCGTTTTGCGTTTCCGCCGAACAGTTTAATATGAAACAACTCTGTGGGTATCCAGGCGCTCAGCGATACCGCGCGCCCGTGCCAAGGGTCAGGGAATCGTATGCTTTTTTGACTTTCGCCCAGTTCTTGTCCCGATCCAGCGCGACGCCGCGCCCGACGCCGGAAACGATTGTGCCAACGCCGATATTTCGCATGGTTTCTTCCAGCTCGCGCAGCAGTTCCGGCGCGCTGCCCGGCGGCGTGGAACGCCCGTCGAAGATGATATGCACGAACACGTTTTCCATCTCCAGCCGCTTGCAGAGGCCGAGCAGTTCCAGCGGGTAGTCGATCGACCCGTGGGAGGACTTCTTGGTCAACAGCGCGAACAGGTGCACGGCCTTGCCGCTCTGCTTTGCCTGCTCGACCGCGGAAACGAACACGGGGTTTTCGCCAAACGAGCCGTCCTGCATGGCGTTTTCCAGCCTTACGTCGTCCTGCGAAACCACGCGCCCCGCGCCAATGTTCAAATGCCCCGCTTCGGAGTTGCCCGCCTTGCCGCTTTCGAGGCCGACGGCTTCGCCGGAGGCGCGGAGGTAGCGCACGGGATAATTCTTTAGAAGCTCGTCCCAAACCGGCGTTTCGGCAAGGTAGATCGGGTTGGTTTCGTTTTCCTCCCCCATACCCCAGCCGTCCAGAATGATCAGCAGCACCTTGCCCGGATGTTCCGGCTGAAACAGCGCTTTACCGCTCAATTCCGCAGGCTGAGCTGTTCCGAGAGCTGCGAGCACCGTCGGCGCGACGTCGCAGAGCGCGCCGTCCGCGCGGTTCGGATCGAACGAAGTTCTCGCCATAGCGGGCGCGGTTCCTTCCGGCGGAACCAGAATGAACGCAACGAGGTTTTCGGTATGCGCAACGTCCGGCTTGCCCTCAGGGGTAATCATACGCTCCAGATTGCCGTGGTCGGCGGTAATCAGGGTCGTATACCCCGCTTCTTTCGCTCTGGCAATGGTTTCGCCAAGGTATTTGTCCACGATGCGCGCGGTCTCCACCTTGGCGGCGTTGTTGCTCGTGTGCCCGATTACGTCGCCATTGGCAAAGTTGGCTACGATAAAATCAAAGCCTTTTTGCATCCCTTGCGCAACCTGCTCCGCCACCTTTGGCAGGCTCAGCGCGGGCACGGTGTCAAACGCAACGCCCTTGGGCGAAGGAATGCAGACGTCCTCCTCCCCGGCGAACGGATTGCCGTTTCCGCCGTTGAGAAAAAAGGTCACATGCGCGTATTTTTCGCTCTCCGAGCAATGCAGCTGGCTTAGCCCCGCTGCGGCCACCGTCTCCGCCAGCGTGCCGCTCACGCGGCTCGGCGCGAACGCCACCGGCAGATAGGTGTATTTTTCGTTGTACATCGTGAGGATGACAAACGTCAACGGGTCGATCTTTTCGCGGGCAAACCCGGTAAACGCGGGGTCGGTGAACGCGTCCGTAAGCTCGATTTCGCGCTCGCCCCGGCGGCAGCAGAAGATAACGCTGTCGCCCGAACGCACGGTGCCAACCGGCTTACCGGATTCGTCCTCATAATTGAGCGCCTCCAGGGAGTAGTCAATCTGCCCCAGATCGTAAGCGCGCTCAACGGCTTTTGCCAGCGCTTCGCCGCCGATAAAATCCTGTTGTTTCACTTTGCTACCACGCTCCTTTGTTCCATTGCGCCATGATTCATCCTCGGCGGCTGCGGAAAGACTTCCAGCAGCTGGTCAAAGCTCTTGATAATGCCGTCCGGCATGTTTTCAGCCGTGAGTTTCAGCTTCTTTGCGCCGGGGTACTCCACGGCGATGGTCGCGCCAAAGTTACTGGCTTTGGCGCCAATGATATCCCGCTCCAGATTGTCGCCAATAAACACGCTCTCCTCGGGACGCGCGCCGGATTCCTTGAGCGCGTGGAAATAGATGGCGGGATGCGGTTTTCGAAGCATCGTAACCGACGACTGCTGAACGGTGCAAAAATACGGGCGCAGCCCGTCGCGGTCGAGCCACTCGTCAATCTCGATCGTGCCGATCAAATCGCTGATGACCCCGACTTTGTACCCGCGCGAAACCAGCGTTTTTACGGTTTCGATGCCGTTTTTCACCACGACCCGCTCGCCTTTGGCCTTGCGCAGTTCGTAGGTCAGTTCCACGGCGTTGCGCTCCAAAAGAGCATGATCGCACTCCGGCGCGAGCCAGCGCGTCCAAAGCATCTCTTCCGGCGCTTCGCACATATACTGCAGCGCCCAGTCGCGGTAGCCGTCGTAGCGCTTCTCAATCAGGGAGTGGAACGCTTCCGCTTCCATATCGGTTCCGCAGAGCTCAGCGATGCGTTTTCGCGCGGCTGTTTTATAAGGAAGATTGTCCTCTACGATGCGGAACGTGCCGCCGAGGTCTAGAAAGATGGCGCGAATGTTTTTCTCCATGCGTCAAACCCTCCGGATGCGGTCTTCCGCCACGGTCGGACACTTCGGGAACAGATCTTTAAGCTCCGCAAAGTCGAAGATAATCGCGTCGGGGCGGTTTTCGTCCGTAATCTTTTCCTTTTTCAGTTTTTCCGGCGTGGTATAGAGAATAAACATGCCAAAGCCCGCGATCTTCGTTCCCTCGATGTCCCGCTTGAGGTTGTCCCCAATGTAGACGCAGCGGGAGGGTTCTACACCGAGCCGCTCGCAGGCCATCTGGCTGAGCCGAGGGTCGGGTTTGCGGATGCCTTCCACGCAGGAGAGCAGCACCGCGCCGAAGTACTTGGCAAGATCGTCCTGCTCCAGCCAGTCCGGAATCTCCTTGGACGTAACCAGGTTCGAGATGATGCCGAGTTTGTAGCCGTTGGCATATAAATCCCGAATCGACTGTGCGCCGTTTTCGGCAACCACGCGGCGGCCGTCTTTGTTGCGGTATTCAATCGTGAGTTCGACGGCGTTTTTGATTATCAGCTCGCGCGGGTACTCCGGCGTGAGCCACTTCGTCCAAAGTTCCCATTCGGGCGCTTCCTTCATGGTTTCAAAGCACCATTTGCGGTAGCCTTCGTAGCGGTAGTCCAGAAACTTGCAGAACTCGTCCGGGTCGCCCGTTTCGCCGCAGAGTTCGGCAATGCGTTTGCGCGCGCGCGCTTCAAACGCCGCGTCGCGCTCCACCAGCCGCAGGGTACCGCCCAGCTCGTAGAAAATAGCGTCAAATTCTTTTTTCGCAGTTTGCTCCATTCCGGTTCTCCTCACATTACGCGTTCAGCGGCGGGAAGATATTGAGCAGTTCGGAGATTTCCGTGATCGTGTAATCCGCGTTCTGCTTGAGTTCCTGCGGTTCCTTTGCGAGCGTATCCGGCTCGTCGATGCGCACCATGAGCGCAAAGCCCGCTTCGCGCGTGCCCTGCACGTCGCGCACGGGGTTGTCGCCGATATAGGCGCACTGTTCCGGCGGTTTGCCGATGGCGCGGCAGGCCAAACGGTAGATTTCCGGGTCGGGCTTGCGCAGGCGCACCTTGGAAGAGAGAATGACGGTTTTGAAATACCGCGCAACGCCGTCCTCGACCATCCAATCCGGAATTTCCGTTTCGGTGATCGTGTTGGCGATAATGCCCATGGTGTAGCCGCGCCTGTCGAGTTCGATAAGCGTATCCTTCACGTCCGGCCGCGCCACGCGCCGCCCGTCGTGATCCCGCCAGAGGCGCGTGAGTTTGCCCGCAACGGCGCAGATTAGGTCGATGGGGTAATCCGGCAAAAGATGCTGCGACCAAAGCTCCATTTCGGAGGCGTCGAGGTGCCCGTTTTTCGCGGCTTTGCGGTACTTATCCCACCGCTCGTTGATCTTGGCAAAAAAAACGTCGTGCGTTTCCGTCGTGCCGACAAGACGCATCATCTCCTGCTCGGCTGCGTCGGAAAACGCTTTGTCCTTGACAACGACGCGCAGCGTATTGCCAATGTCGAAAAAAATGGTGTCGATCATGTCCTGTAGCCTCCTTGTATTTCCATCCCATGTTTGTTTTTGCGTAAGCGGGTTGTTCTTTGATTTTGTTTGAGAAAAGAATGATTCAAGCTGAAGGGAGTGGTTATCGGAACAGTCGCAGTTTGCCCGCCGCGCGGGCTTTAAAGGGGATTTGCTTTGTTGAACGCGTTTATTACGCCCGGAATTTCGGAGAACTCGGTGATTCGGACGTCCGGTTCGACGCCCTTTTCCTTCAAGCCGGCGTCCCGGTGCGCAATGGCGGGATTGTTGATCTGTATCATCAGGCCGAGATGCGCGTTTTTCGCGCCCAGCACGTCCCGCGAGAGCGTATCCCCAACGTAAGCGGTGCGCTCCCGCTTTACGCCGAGCTCATTGAGCGCGATATCAAAGATGGCCGGGTTGGGCTTCCGCACGCCCGCCTCGCTGGAAAGCACGACGCACTCCATGTATTTTGCGATTCCGTATTCGTTGAGAATATGCGGCACAAACGAAGTGGAGATGATGTTGCTGATCACCCCCATGCGCATGCCCATCGCTTTGAGCGTTTCAAACGTTTCGATCAGTCGCGGACGGCGCATGTTGCGCACGCGCTCGTAATCATATAGGAAGCTCAGCTCCTCGGCAATCGGTAAAAGGCGTTGTTCGCCGATTTTGTAATCCTTTAAATAAAACTCGTTCCAGATGCGCGCTTGCGGCAGTTCGCCGAGAATCTGTTCGGAATAATGCTTGTATTCTTCCGCGTTCTCATGCAGCCGCAGCCCGATCTGCCTGTCGTCGCCTTCCAGCAAAATTCCATAGTCGGCCAGACGCTCGCGGAGACGCTTGGCAAACGCCGTGCGCAGCGCTTCGTTGTTGGTTACAGTATGGATGGTTCCGCCGATATCGAAGAGGACGACGTCGATCATGATTGGTCCGCCTTTCCAGCAGATAACGTGTGAAACCGGCAAAAACTCGCAAACGTTTGCGCAACAGCTTCAGCTTGATTCTAATCGATCTGGATTTTTTTGTCAATACGCATAGCGTATGGTTTCTTCGGGAAGCGTTGTTTTGCGGTAAGCCGCAATTCTGCGCAAAAGAATGAACATTGACAAATGATTTTTCGCATAGTAATATCAATTTGCGGCGGAAACGTTTACACTGCAAAATCACCCGGTTTTCGGTGCATTCCGTTCGCTTCCAAATTGTTTATCGCATCAAGATCATATTGCCGAACGCCGTTGGCCTGTCGAGGGGGAACCCCGGCCATCCGCAGGAAAAATTGCGAAAGCGAGGGCTTGCCGGTGAAGAGCGTCACCATCAAAGATATCGCCAAAGTTGCCAATGTTTCCTATGCAACCGTTTCCCGCGCGCTCTCCGGCAGCACCGAGATCGGGGAAGAAACGCGCGAGCGCATCCTTAAGATCTGCCGGGACATGGGATACACCGCAAACTACGTTGCGCGCTCCATGGTCATGAAGGAGACGAAGCTGCTCGGCCTGATCGTTGCCAACATCGATAACCCGTTTATGTCCGAAATGGCCTACCATATCGAAATGCGCGCGCGCGAGCACGGCTATAACCTCATGCTCTGCAACTCGGCGCACGATTTGAATCTGGAGCGGAACGTGTTTGAACTGCTCGTGAGCCGTCAGGTGGACGGCATCATCCTCGTTCCTTCCAACGCCGAATCCTATACTAACCTCAAACCATTGATTTCTAAAGTGCCAACGGTGTTCGTCAGCGAAAACCTCCGCGATTTGCCGGAGAGCTATGTTTCGGTCGATAACTTCCGCGGCACGCATATTGGAACGGAGTACCTTTACTCCCTCGGCCACCGGAGCATCCTCTATTTTGGCCAGCGCAAGGGCAGCGTTACCCACCAGCTCCGCGCGGAAGGATATATCGACGCCTGCAAAGAACTGGGCATTGAGCCGAACCTCTTTAGCAGCAGCTACCCGCTGAGCAGTGTGCAGGCCGGCAGCCAGATGGCAAAGCAGATTTTCACGTCCCCCTTCCCCTACACGGCCATCTTCGCGGCAACGGACTCCCTCGCGCTCGGCGTGTTTGCCGCCGCCGAGGAAGCGGGCATCCGCATTCCTGAGGACGTGTCGCTGATGGGCTTTGACAACATCCTTTACGCGGATTTGCCGCGCATCAGGCTGACCACGATTGAGCAGCCCAAAAAGACGATGGCGACCGCGGCGGTTGATATCCTGCTCGAAAAGATTACCGACGAAACATCCGGCTATTCCCACCGCATCCTGACCCCGACGCTTGTGGTTCGCTCTTCCTGCCGGGATATCCGGCAAGGCTGACACGTTGATCGTTCGCTCATCCTGCCGGAACAACCGGCAAGACCGATAGATAGATTACGAAACTGCTGAAACGAGAACAAGATTCATGACGACAATCGACGGAAAACAATACGCAAAATTCGACCTGCATATCCACACCGCGGAAACCAGTAAATGCGGCATCGTCAGCGCGCCGGACCTCGTACACACCTACAAGGAAAACGGATACGACGGCTTTGTGGTCACCGACCACCTGCACGCAACCTATATCTCCCTTCAGAACTGCCATAACGACTGGCAGGAATGCGTTACCCGCTTTCTCTTTGGCTATCAGGAAGCCAAGCGCGCTGGGGACGAAATCGGCTTTACCGTCGCGCTCGGCGCGGAGCTGCGCTTTCCGGAAAACGACAGCGACTACCTGCTCTACGGAATCGACGAAGCGTTCCTGCGCGAAAACCCGTACCTGTTTAACACCGATCACGCGTCGTTCTTTCGCAAGTACGGCGATCAAATCTTAATCATCCACGCGCACCCTTACCGCGACAACGATACCGTTTTTTACGACAGCGTGCACGGTTTGGAAGTGGTCAACTGCAACCCGCGCCAGAAGAACCGCAACGAGCTTACGCTCCAGCTGGCAAAGGATCACCCGAATCTGATTCGCGTCTGCGGGTCGAATGCGCACCGTCCCGGAGACGAAGCGCGCGCGGCGGTACTATTTGAAGAAGCCCTCCGCAACTCGTTCGACGTGCGGCGCGCCATGCTCGGTGGGCGCATGCGCCTCTGGTGCCCCGACTGCGAATCCATCATTCAGGAAAGTGAAACGATTGTATGCGCTTCGACACGCTGATCATCGGCCAGGTGTGCCTTGACAAAAACACAGACTTCGACGGAACGGTCGAGCATGCTTACGGCGGAGCCGCGCTGTTCTCCGGCTATGCTTCCGCCGCGATGGGCAACCGCTCAGCGGTGCTCGTCAAGCGAAACGCAAAATCCATCGACCTTGCCGAAGCGTACGGCCGCTGCAAACCGATTACGGTTCTGCCGCTGGACTCCGGCGAGAGCACCCGCATGGAAAACACCTATTTCTCCGCCGACCGGGAACGCCGGGACTGCCGCTGCACTTCGAGCATTGATCCATACCGTCCGGAAGAGCTGATTGGTCTCGACGCCGTCGTTTGCCACATTGCGGGGCTTGTCCATGGGGATATCGGCGCAAGCGTCGTGGAAGCCGCCTCCAAGGTTGGCGCGCTGGCGCTGGACGTGCAGTGTATGCTCCGCTGTGTTCAGCCGGATCACCACATGATCATGCGGGACTGGGCGGAAAAGCGCGATCTTCTGCCGCTCGTCTCTTTTTTAAAAACGGACGCCGCAGAAGCCGAGGTCATGACCGGCTCAAGCGACCGTATGGAAGCTGCAAAGCTTTTACATTCCTGGGGCGCCAAAGAAGTCATGATTACGCATAACAGCGAGGTGCTCGTTTACGATGGAACGCGGTTCTATACCGCTCCGCTCAAAGCGCGTTCGCTCTGCGGGCGCACCGGGCGCGGGGATACGACCTTTGCCTGCTACCTCGGCGAGCGGCTGCACAGCGGTATTCCCGAATCTCTCCGCAGCGCCGCAGCCCTCGTTTCGCTGAAAATGGAGACGCCCGGCCCGTACCTTGGCACTCGCGAGGATATGCTGGCATACCAGAACGAGTTCTACGCCTGACGGCAAAACCGTTCTAGTCCCCTGTTTCCGCCACCTAGGGCGGCGCGCAACCGGCGTGGCTGCCGCTTTTCAAACAGCGGCTCTTCTTTAGCCCTATTTCGCAAACGTTTGCAGACCGTATTCCCCGTTCTTTCGCGCCTTCGCCGGTGAATCCGGCTTATATATAGGGTTTGGTAAATTGGAAAGGATGTGAATCTATGATCAAAGGCGTCATGTTTGACATGGGCGGCACGCTGGAGGACCTGTATTTTGACGAGTCCAACGGTAAGCGCACCGCTCATGCGCTCTACGAGATTCTGCAAAAGCATGGCATCGAGGTTCCCTACGGCGAACAGGAGCTTTGGGATATCGTGTATCCCGAAATTCTTCGTTATAAGGACGAGGCGGAAGTCACTCTTATGGAACTCAAACCGGAACAAATCTGGGCGGATTACGGGTTTGCCAAGGTTCCGGTCGACCGGCAGAAGCTCATTGCCGTCAGCGAGGAGATTGCGCATATGTGGGAGGTCACCTATTTTGACCGCTCTCTGCGCCAAAACGCTGCCGAAATGCTGAAGGGCTTAAAGGAGCTGGGCTTGTACATCGCCGCCGTCAGCAACACCGCCAGCCTGTTTCAGGTGTTCGAAACGCTCGAACAGTATGGAGTCAGGCAGTATTTCGACGACATCACGCTCTCCAGCGTCGTAGGTTACCGCAAGCCGCACCCGTATATCTTTCAAGTGGCGCTCCATCAGGCAAGACTGAAGGCGGAAGAATGCGCGTTCGTCGGGGACACGCTCTCGCGCGACGTCGTGGGCCCGCGCAGAATGGGTTACGGGCGCGTGTTCAAGATCAACTCCATGCTCACCCCCGTCAAGGATCGCAATCAGAACGGCGACTTTGCGCCGGACTACGAAGTGACGGATATCTACGACGTCTACCGCATTTTGAGGGACGAAAATAAGTGACTTTTTCGGCGAAACCGCCGCATACTGCGCGGAAAAAAGCGCGCTCCGTGCAGCGGCGGTCGGCAATGCTGAGGCGGACGCGCGTTTATGTATGGCGGTGAATTACACCTTGACATCCAAAATCGCAATTGCTATACTGTTTACGTAAACGTTTGCGAAAGTTTGCGTTCCGGCTCCATGAGGCGGCGCACTTTCGCGTAACAAGAATTCAGCATGTCACCGTCTGGCCGCTCTGCGCCGTTCCCGCCGTAAGGCTTCCGCCTCTTACTATGCACGTGAAGCCCGGTTTCTGAAGATAAAATCGCTTGTTTGTCAACTTGATAGGAAAAACTGTTTTCCCCCTTGTACACCCGAACCATCGAAACCTTTGATGCAACTAACGAATTTGGGATATTGACCGCCCGTGCTCGCGGGCAACGGACAACTTGGATTGGAGCGTTACTATGCCAAAAGGAAAACCACCGAAAATCAGACATCCGTTTTCTTGGAAACGGTTGAAGAACCTGTCGCTGAGCGTGCTCGGCAACCCGTTTAATATTATCGTATTGTTCAGCCTTATCCTTCTCTTCAGCCTGATCGTGATTCCGCTTCTGACCATGGTAGGCACAACGTTTACGGTTGCAAAAGCAGAACTGCGCAATATCGCCGGTGCAAAGATCGGCGACTTTACCCTTTTTTACTGGAAATACCTGCTCGCCAGCCCGCTGACGGACGCCATCCTCTGGGAACCGCTGCTGCACTCGCTGACGATCGGCGTATTTGTCACCGCCATCTCGGTGCCGCTGGGCGCGCTGATGGCCTGGCTGATGGTACGTACGGATATTCCGGGTAAAAAGCTGCTGGGCATGCTGAGTATCATTCCGTACATGATCCCCTCGTGGTGCAAAGCGCTTTCCTGGCTCGCGGTATTTCGAAACAGCACCTCCGGCAGTCTGGGACTATTGACCGGCATGGGCGTTAATATACCGGACTGGCTGGCATACGGCCCGTTTGCCATCATCTGCGTGATGGTCATGCACTATTACGCGTTTGCCTATATCATGGTCTCCGGTTCTCTCCGCTCCATCAACTCGGAGCTGGAGGAGATGGGCGAGATTCAGGGCGCGAACAAGATTCAGATTCTCAAGAGCATCACGCTCCCGCTTGTTCTGCCCGCCATTCTCTCGGCGGCTATTATGACGATTTCGAAATCGATTGGCTCCTACGGCGTCGCCGCCAACCTCGGCAACCGTATCAGCTATTACGTGCTCGCCACGCGCATGAAAGAGTTCATCAACGACAGTCCCAAGGGCGTCGGCTACGCGATGAGCATCCTCTTAATCCTGCTGGCCAGCGGCACGATCTTCGCCAACCAGAAGATCGTTGGCGTTCGCAAGTCCTATGCCACCATCGGCGGCAAGGGCACGCGCAGCAACCTGATGCATATCGGTCGCTCAAGGTACATCTTGTTGGTACTGATCGCGATTTTCCTCTTTGGCGCCATGGTTATGCCGACGTTCGTGCTGGTCATGGAGAGTTTCCAAATCTATACCGGCGGAGGGTACGGGCTGAGCAATCTTTCGCTCTACGCCTGGATCGGCACGCTCGACGAAGCGCCGCTGACGTCCTATGCCTATAACGGCATCTTCCGAAACACGGAGTTTACGCGCGCGCTGCTCAATACCGTCAAGCTTTCCCTCATCGCTTCCGTGATTACCGCGTTCTTCGGCCAGTTCTTTGGCTATATCTCCTCGCGCGGACGCGGCAAATGGTACGGCAAGCTCACCGAGCAGCTCGTGTTCATTCCCTATCTGATGCCTGCCGTCGCCTTTGCGGCAATCTACTTTGCAATGTTCTCGCAGCCAAGGCTGGGCGGCATCATCCCCTCGCTGTACGGAACGTTCGCACTGATATTGATTACCTCCATTGTCAAGCACTTTCCGTTTGCCAGCCGGTCCGGCTCGGCAAACATGATGCAGATCAGCGTTGAGCTGGAGGAGGCGGCGGATATCGCCGGAGCCAGCTTCTGGCGGCGGATTCGCAGCATCGTCATCCCGCTGGCGAAAAACGGTTTTATCTCGGGTTTCATGCTGGTGTTTATCAGCATCGCCAAGGAACTCGACCTCGTCGCAATCCTGATGACGCCCGCGAACTACACGCTTTCCTACCTCGCGTTCGAATATTCCAAGAGCGTCATGCCGCAGTGCGCGGACGCAATCGCCATCGTCATCCTGCTGTTCATTCTGGTTTGCTACCGCGTTGCGAATATCTTCGGCGCCGATATCGGCAAGAGCTGGGGTTAAGATTCCATTTGCGCAGCATTTGTTAAGAGAGAAAGGGTTTATCTGCAATGAGTAAGATTGAATTACAGCATATCGATAAGTTCTACGGCACGAATCACGTTTTACGCGATATCAACCTCACGATTGACGACGGGGACTTTATGACCCTGCTCGGCCCGTCCGGCTGCGGCAAAACCACCACGCTGCGTGTCATTTCCGGTTTGGAAAAGCCCCAGAACGGCATAATGCTCATTGACGGCAAGGTGATGATCGACGCCAAGGAAGCGTTCTTTGAAGCGCCCAGCAAGCGCAACCTGAACCTCGTGTTCCAAAGCTACGCGCTCAGGCCGCATATGACAACCTTTGAAAACGTTGCCTTCGGACTCAAGATCAAGCGTTTGCCGCGGCACGAAGTGGAAGAAAAAGTCATGAGCGCCCTGCGTAAGATGCGCATCGAAGAATACCGCGACCGCTATCCCAACGAGCTTTCCGGCGGTCAGCAGCAGCGCGTCGCCATTGCGCGCGCCATAGCCACCAGCCCGAAACTGCTGCTGCTGGACGAGCCGCTCTCCAACCTCGACGCGCGCCTCCGCATAGACATGCGCGCCGAGCTCAAGCGTCTCCACCGCGAAACCGGCACGACGATTATCTACGTAACCCACGATCAGGTGGAAGCGCTGACCATGTCCACAAAGATCGCCCTCTTCAAGGAAGGCGAAATTGCGCAGGTCGCAACGCCGCTGGAGCTCTACACTAACCCCATCGACCTCCCCGCGGCGGACTTTATCGGCAACCCGCGCATCAACTTCATAGACGCGGTCGGCTTCTTTAACGGCAGCGAGCTGATCGTTAAGAGCGAGCTCGGCGAGTACCGCTTCGTCAAGGAAAAGATGAAGCCGGACGAGGAATATCCGGAAAATCAGGAGTTTGCCTGCGTGCTCGGCATCCGCCCCGAAATGGTGGAGATTGAAACCGAAAGCAGCGGACGCGACCATTCCGTTGCGGCAACCGTATACGCCAGCCAGCCCGCGGGCAGCGAAACGCTGGTGACCCTGACGGTCGGCAAGGCGGAGTTCCTGGCAATTCAGATCGGCTTAACGGAGTACGAAATCAACCAGAAGGTGTTTACGGTGCTCCATCCTTCCCGCATGAACGTATACAACAAGGCGACCGGGCGCCTGATCAAGTTCGCCAGCGCCAAGAGAATTAAGTAACACTGCTTCATTCGGGGAAGCGGCTAACGCCCCTTCCCCCTTCCGATCGAAAAATTCACGCAAGGAGGAGAGTTTTATCATGAGAGCAAAGAGGCTGCTTGCCTGGCTGCTGACCCTGGCGATGCTTCTGTCGGTCACCGCGGTCTTTGGCTGCACCAAGACCGACGCCGCCGCGGAAGAACCCGCCGCGCAGGGTGCCGAGGCGGAGGAACCCGCCGGGCCGGACTACGAAAACATGAGCATGGACGAACTCTATGAGCTCGCCAAACAGGAAACGGGCACGATCACGATTTACTCCACGACGACGACCGCGCAGATCGCCGTCAAGAAATTCGTCAAGGCGTATCCGGAATTCGATGGCCGAATCGAGTACATCGAGTCCGATACGAACACCGTTGCCGACCGCATTGAAACCGAAAGCGACACGGGCAACGTAAACGCGGACGTGCTGCAGGTCAAGGATAACAGCGGCGAGATCTTCTACGAGCTTGTGCAGTACGACTATCTCGACGTCTATTACCCCGCCAGCGTCTGTGCGCATGTAGACCCCGAACTGCTCACGTACGGCATGCCGGTTTACGCCACCTACAGCCCCTGGTACTACAACACGGAAACCTACCCGGACGGCTGCCCGCTGACCAGCTGGTGGGATATCGTGCAGGGGTACGACACAACCACGCATTCCTACACCGACGCTTCCGGCAAGAACAACCAGTTCTGGACGATTTATACCAAGGACATCACGAGCGCTTCCTACGCCGCGCTCTGGGCGCAGCTCATTGTTGACGGGGACGCGATTACCCAGCAATACGAAACGCAGTACGGAAAGCCCCTGGAATTCACCTACATGGATACGCTCAAGAACAACGAAGGCGTTATGGAACTCCCGGAGAACAACGGCGGCGTTGAACTCTTCTGGCGGTTTACGCAGATGGTCATCACCGAGCTGGACGACGGCGATCAGGTGGTTTCCGCCGTGGACGAGTCCCTGAACGGGCCGACCCTTGGTCTTTGCTCCGGCAGCAAGCTGGACAACGTCAACAACGGTCTGATGATCAACTGGGTGACCGGTCTGCAGCCCTACACCGCGTTCAAGGCTTGCGACTATGCCTACGTGATTAAAGACTGCGACAACCCCGCCGGCGCGCGCCTGTTCATCCTCTACATGCTCGGCGGCGACGACGGTCAAAGCGGCTGCCTCAGCGCGTTCAACGCGATTGGCAAGTGGTCCATCCGCGACGACTTCGTGTTTGACAAAACGCCCTACACTGCCGAGGAAGTCAACCTCAAGAACCCGGACTTTGCGGATATCTACAGCTTTTATCCGGACGTCAAGGCCTACTGGATCTACTGGCGCAGCCTTGCCCCGAGCACCTGATACCAATCTTTGATTTGATCGCATCAGCGGCAATCCGTGTGTATTCTCGCACGGATTGCCGCATTGGAGGCTTATTGCATGGCTAACCCCACCACAAAACCCGGCGAGGGCACCCTTCGGGACAAGCTGGATCGATTCTGGCGCATCCTGTTTCTCAACGAGCAAGGCCGCCCCAAGAGCGCCATGTTTCTCTATTCGTTTTGCCTGAGTCTGCTGTTCTTTGCCATCTATGCCACGTCCTACTTCTTTTTGATCGACGTTCTGGAGAACGCTTTTGCCGCATCCAGCGTGCTGATGCGAAACATTCTCCAGAGCGTGCTGCCCGGCCTTCTAGGAACCGTGGTCTGCTGCGCGCTGTTCTATGTGTTTCCCGATAAGCGGCTGGTGCCGGTTGCCTATCTGTGGCTTGCGGCATTTGCGATTGCCGCGCTCATTACCATGGCGCTGATCACGGAAAAAGAGGAATTCCGCATCTTTCTTTACTTCTATGCCATGCTGATCCCCGCGGGGCTGATCAGCGGCGGCCTGATTTCATTTTTTCAGTTGCGCCGTTACCGGCAAAAGGTCGCAAAGGTGAAAGAAGCATGCTGAAACTCGACTTCCTCAACGTTGGCGATGGCGACGCCATTTTAGTTCGCGACGACGCGGCGAATTTCGTGATGCTCGTGGATACGGGCAGGCCGCACATTGAGTTTACCAAGGGTTCCAGGCGAACCTCGGTAATCAACCACCTCATGCGGGAGCGCATCGATCATATCGACCTGCTTGTGCTCACGCATCTCCACTTTGACCATATCGGCGGAACGCTGTCCGTACTGCGGCATATCCCGGTGCGCCGACTCCTCGCCGTTTACCTTCCGCCGGAAGGCGCACCCTGGATCGACGCGCCCGCCTCCGAGGAAAAGACCGTCGTCGGTCTCTGCGACGCGCTGAACCTCTACGGCGATATCGTCTCCGCCGCCCGCTCCAGCGGCACAAAATGCGAAATCGCAGGCCGGACCGCAGAGCAGCTGACCCCGCAGCTCACCATGCTCCCCGTTTTACCGGACGAAGCGCTGGTTCGGCGGCAGAAGAAGCAGTTCGACGCAATCTATCTAGGCGAACCCCTGCCGGAAGAGTTGCTCTACGCCTCTTCCAAGGAGCGCAATATCTCCAGTCTGCGCCTCAGGCTCGCCTACGCAGGCAGAACCGTGCTGTTAACGGGTGATTCCTACGCCGCCTACTGGGAGAACGCCCCCGAAGAACCCTGCGATATCCTAAAGGTTCCGCACCACGGC
The DNA here is from genome assembly GCA_039680365.1 of Clostridiaceae bacterium. GTDB lineage: Bacteria > Bacillota > Clostridia > Christensenellales > CAG-138 > UBA7703. The sequence goes on along the minus strand of JBDKTD010000341.1, from coordinate 12,152 downwards.
GACGATAAGTCCATGACGCAGGCGCTGCTCGACCGGCTGAAGCCGGCGTACGCGGTGATCTCCTGCGAAAACGCGGAGTCGCCAAAGAAAGAGCGCCCGGCGAAATTTGTGCTCGAAATGCTGCTAAACAGCGTTCGGCACGTGCTCTGCACGGAAAACCGGACTTTCCCGAATTATCCCGCCACGACCCAGACCGTCGTACGTCTGGAGATCCACCCCGACGGTACAATTCTCCACCGGGTGTAGCAACATCGTTATTTCCGTAGGAAAAGCGCTTTGCATTTCGTACCACTGCCGCATCACGGAATGCGGCTCCCCATAAAAGCAGATAGGAAAAGCGCTTTGTATTTCGTACCACTGCCGCATCACGGAATGCGGCTCCCCATAAAAGCAAACAGGAGGTAAGTACATGAAAAAACTATTAGCAGTTCTGTTGTCCCTGGCGATGATCTTCATTGCGTTTGCCTGCACGGCGACGCCCGCCGCCACCGAACCGGCCGCCACCGAAGCCGCCGCCACCGAAGCTCCCGCCGTCGAAGCGACGGAAGCCCCCGCCGCTACCGAAGCGCCCGCCGCCGAACCCGCTGCGGTCACCTATGTGCCGCTCGGACTCGACTTCAAAAACAAAACGGGAGTTACGATTACCGGCCTGTACCTCTACCCGACCGGATCGGAAGACAAAGGCAAGAGCATCTGCTCCGCCGAATGGGTTGACAAGGACAACGACCCGAACGAAGAGTTCTATGAATTCCCGGCGTACATCGTCCGTCCCGCTTCCGAGACGTACGACATCTACGTTGAATTCGCGGACGGCACGAACGCCACCTGGACCGGCGTTGCCGTTAAGACTTACGACAAGCTCTCCCTCAAAGACGGCGTTGATCCTTCCACCTGGGAACTCGAAACGCTGGAAGATCAGGAAGACATCGACAAGGTCACGGCAACCATGTCCGCCGGCAAGACGACCGACAACACCTATCCGGGTTACGAGACCCTCGGTCTGGAACTCAAGAACAAGACCGGCAAGGGCATCACGGAATTCTACTTCTATGAGACCGGCGCTGACTACACCATGTACAAGAACATGATCCCGAACCTTGTGGACGAAGCCGGTGCGGCAGTCACCGTCTGGCAGTCCGGCAAGGGCGGTCTGTATGTGTTCAACTTCTTCCTCCGCCCGCATGCGGACACCTACGAAGTCTACGTCGTATTTGAAGACGGCACGACGCTGACAATCCCCGCCATCGACCTCTTCACGCCGAACGGAGACGGGTTTGCCAGCAACGAAATCTCCATGAAGGACGCGGCGGATCCGGACCTGACCGAAGTCACCTATGACGACGGCGATCCCGAACCGCTCCAGTTCATCAAGGACGCCATCGCGGCTGGAATGTCCGCAGACGCGTGGTACCCGGTGTACTAACCAAAACCATCAATAACTGACCATTCGGGGGATCACAATACTGTGATCCCCCGCCTCTTTCGGATTATTTTAGGGAGGACTACTCCATGCGCAACAGAAAATTCTTCGCGGCGCTCTGCGCATTTGCGCTGCTGTTAACCCTGTCGCCAACGCGCGCAAACGCGGAAGAAACCGCCTGGTGGCAAAACGATACCTGGGATACCGCCGCCTTAACGGCGCTTGGCGCGCTTCCGCCCGCTTACAACGCCACTGCAAAACAATATGAAATCTCCACGCCGGAGCAACTGCTCTACCTCAGCGGAACGTGGAAGCCGGAGGATACGAATGCCGACGGCGCACCGGACGCACCCTGCGACGGCGTGTATGTACTTATGGCGGATCTGGACATGCAGCCGCTCATGGATAAGATCGGTCAGACGCTGAGCGGTCTTTCCGGTGCGACCGCAAAAGGCTATATGCCGCCGATTGCGGCGCTGACGGACGAAGGTCAAGACGGCGGCGTCAAGTGTGCGTTCTTCGGTACGTTCGACGGTCAGGGGCACGTCATTTCGGACCTCCGCATCGAACGAATGCAGAATAAATACGCTGGCCTCTTCGGCAACGTTGGCCACGACCTTGGCGAAGGAACGGTGCGCAACCTTGCCCTTGTCAACATGGAAATCAAGTGCATGGCCTCCGCCGGGCTGATCGCAGGCGGGCTCTACGGAACCGTTGAAAACTGCGTCGCCATCGGTTCGATCGATTGCGCGGAAAAAACCGCCGGCGGCATCGCGGGCAAGGTCAAAAAGAACGACAATGGCGTCCTCGGCACCGTTTCCAACTGCTTTGTCTACGCACAAATCACCGTGCGCGGCGAAGGCGATGAAAACGGCGCGGCGGGCGGCGTGACCAGCGCGCAGTCCGACGGCGGGTGCATCTACAACTGCTTTGTCGGCGGCAGCATCACCGTGCTCGGCGAAAAAGCGGACAGCGTTGGCGGCGTTACGGGCAACCTCAAATCCGGTCAGGCGCTCGAGAACACGCTGATGCTGCTCAAAAAAATAGACGTCGAAGACGGCGCGAACATCGGCCTGCTCTGCGGCGATTACGCGGGCGAAACCGGTTCGCACCTCTTGAACAACTACGTCTGGAACGGCACGGTTCTCAGCGGCGGCGTTTCCAGCGACCATCCCGACACCGCGGCGTATACCGCCGTGGACGCCAAAGCGATACAGACAAAATCCTTCTACACCGATACGCTCGGCTGGGATTTTGACTCGCTCTGGTCTTGGGTCGGTGCGGACGATTCCGGCTATCCGATGCTCAAACAGTTCTCCGGAACCGGAAACGCGCTTGAACGCTTTGGAACCGTCCTGCAGGCCGATCTGACGGTCGCAGAACCCGTTTTACGCCTTACCGAACCCATGACCACAAAAGCGTACGCGGGCGACGAAGTGCCGCTTACCTGCGTTCTCACGCTGCCGGACGGCGTCACTGCATCTTCCGCCACGCTGCGTTACGGCGTGGATAAGGACGCAAGTGCGTTTACGGACGCCGTGCCTATGACGGACAATGGCGACGGCACGTTTTCCGCCGTCTTCCCGCTCACGGACGCGGGCGAATACTACTACTGCGTCGAAGCCGTCGTTGGCGGTAAGACGCTCCTCTACCCCAATCAGGCGGGCGCGAGCATCCGGCTGGAGCTTGTCTCGCCGGACGCGAAATACGAGCCCAAGCAGCTGACCGTCTCCCCCGGCGCGGATCCGACGAAAATCGGCGTCGCCTGGATTACGGACGAAGGCGACGGCAGCGTGACTGCTCAGCTGCGCTACCGCAAAGCGGGCGGGTCGGACTGGATCACAGCCGACGTCAATGAAGTACTGACCTACGACCTTGCGGGCGGCGGCAAGAGCCTCGTTGGCTATTCCGTCGACCTTGCGGGGCTGACGCCGGGCACGCAGTATGAATACCGCGCGGTTACGCAGGTGCTCGGAAAAGAGTACCAAACCGAAACGGAAACCTTCACCACGCTGCCGGAAGGGAAGGACTTCTCCTGCCTGCTGGTTTCCGACCTGCAGTCCACCACCGAGGAAGGGTATCTCCCGTTCCTTTCCACCATGGATTCGTTCGTTGCCGAGCAGCTTGGCGGAACGGATTTTGTCATCAGTCTTGGCGACATGGCGGAGGACGGCTCCTCGCTCTCCCAATGGCGGTTCATGTTCCAAACGCTTGGCGACTATTTTGCAACGCATCTATCCGCGTTTGTGCCCGGCAACCACGAGGCGGGCAGCGACGCGAACTATACGATCTTTGATGCGGAAACGAACCTCCCCGGCGGCGCGGGCGATCCGGACTTACTGGAAACGACCGGCAGCTTTATCGCGGGCGACGTGTGCTTCGTGATCCTGAATACGGAGCCGTACTCCGGCGAGCAGGGCGCGGATATCGCCGCGGACAAGGCCGCTTACTACCAGATGGAGAAGGATTACGCCAAACAGGCGTTCGAAACCTCGGGCTGCAGATGGCGCGTCCTCCTGGGGCACGCAGGGCTGATTCAGGACGACCCGACAGCAACGGCGTTTCTCGAAACCATGTGCGACGAGTTGAACGTCGATCTCTACTTCAACGGGCATATCCATAACTACTACCGCGCCTGCGCGCGCGGCGGCGTTGCCGCCGAAACCGGAGAGGGTACAACGTTTATCACCACGAGCCCTATGGGGCTGAAGTTCGACGATTTCGCTTCCGGCGTAATCGACGATCTGCTCCAGTTCCAGACCGGCGGTTCCGGCGACCAGCGCCCGTACTTTACGCAACTCAAAGCAGACGAAACGGGTCTGACCGTTACCGCCTACCAGCTCACCGAAGCGGGCGATCTGTCCAAGCCCGCAACGTTCTCCGACTACTCGGTCATCGATACGATAACGCTGACGCAGAGCCTCGCCGAGCGGTACGCCGCCGCCGCGAGTACTCCAACCGCAGCCGCACAAGAGCAGCCTGCGGCAGCCGGATTCGCCTGGTGGCAGATTGCCGTCATCGGCGGAGCAGTGCTGCTGATTGCAGCAGTCGTTGTGCTCGTGCTCAAAAAGCGCAAGGCAAAACCGGAAAAGAAAGACTAGTCTGGCTTTTTTAAGGGGAGTGCGGGTTCTGCCCGCACTCTTTTTTTGTTTCGCTTGGCATTTGTCCCTTCACTCGACGTACGAGTTCATTGAACGCCGCTTCTTTCGTCATGTCCGCTTTCAAGCGTCCTGTTGCTATGGTACAATGACAAAAAAGAAGGCGGTTCAACACGCTTGAACCGGAAAAGATGGCTCGTTATGCTAACAAGCGATTCCCCCATTCTTATCAGCGCGTGCCTGCTTGGACTATGCTGCCGCTACAACGCCGAATCGAAGGCGAGCGAATCCGTCCTGGCTCTTGCAAAGACGCATCCGCTCGTTCCAGTCTGCCCGGAGCAGCTCGGCGGACTTCCTACGCCGCGCCCGCCCGCCGAACGAAAGGGCGAACGGGTCGTTTCCAAGAATGGAACGGACGTTACAAAAGCTTTTCAAAAAGGCGCGGAGGAAACCCTTCTGCTGGCGCGGACGCTCGGCTGCAAAACGGCCATCCTCAAGGCGCGGAGCCCCTCCTGCGGTCACGGACGTATCTACGACGGAACGTTCACGGGCAAGCTCGTCCCCGGCAGCGGCGTGACAGCGGAACTGCTCGAAGAAAGCGGAATGAGCGTGTATACCGAAGAGGAGCTTCCCTCTTTGATCGATTAAAAGCGAGCGCTTTGGCAGCCTCGCCGCCTGTTCGGAGGATATGTGGAGAAACGAAGAGTCGCGGTTCGAACGATGGTCGAAACGGTGCTGCTCAGCGGCAGTATCTCGCCCATGGCTTCGTCGCGCCGTTTGCTGGACGGCATCCGCGGGCATCAGGCGCTGCAGGCAATCCCCGCCGAAGGCGCGGTCAACGAGGTCTCCGTCAGCGGCACGGTTTGTTCGGCGAATATCGAACTCACCGTCTACGGGCGCATTGACCGGCTGTATGGCGAGGAGCGCGTGGAGGAGATTAAAACGACCTACACCGCAAGCGAGTTTCTTGGCTGTGGCGACGCCCAGCATTGGGCGCAGGCGAAGTGCTATGCATACCTTTTTTGCCGCGAGCGCGGGCTGGCGCAAATCGAACTGCGGCTTACCTACCTTAACCTGCCGACAGGCGAGGTCACGTCGTTTACAAAAGCCCAGTCGTTTGACGAACTGACCGAATTCTTTACGCTGATCACCGGCCGCTATCTGCAAATGCTCGAAACGGAATTTGTCCATATCCGCGCGGTGCGCGAGGACATCTCCGCCATGCCGTTTCCCTACGAATCGTTTCGGGAAGGCCAGCACGAACTGGCGGCGCAGGTCTACTACGCCATGCGGGAAAAGTCCGCTCTGCTTGCGCAGGCGCCTACCGGAACGGGCAAGACCATGGCGGTGCTCTTCCCCGCGCTCAAGGCGCTGGCGGACGGGCACGTTTCCCGCATCTTTTACCTGACGGCGCGAACGACCCAGCAGGACGCCGCAGTTGCCGCCGTGCGCTTGCTCAACGCGCCGCACTTGAGGGCGGTTGTACTCTCGGCAAAGGAAAAAATGTGCATCCACGAGCATCCCATCTGCCGGGAAGGCGACTGCCCGCGCGCGGAAGGTTATTACGACCGTCTGGGAGACGCTCTGAACGCGCTGAACGAAACCGACGGGCTGTTTACGCCGGACGTGGTCGCTTCGTACGCCACGCGGTATTTCCTCTGCCCGTTTGAGCTGTCCCTTGATCTCTCCACGAGCTGCGACTTGATTATCTGCGACTATAATTACGCGTTCGACCCGCGCGTGCGGCTCCAGCGGTTCTTTCTTACGGGCAAGAACTCCTACGCGCTCTTAATCGACGAATCGCATAACCTGCCTGACCGAGCGCGGAGCATGTACTCCGCCGCGCTCTCGCTTCACGACGTCGTTGAAACGCGGCGCTCCATCGACAAGCAGCACCGCAAACAGCCGCTCTATAAGATCCTTAAGAAGCTGGAGCACGAGGTGGAATCCTGCTTTGCGGAAACGCAGCCGCCCGCCGCGGAACGTGGTGCGCCGCAGGCGCTTGCGCCGGCGCTGGAAGCCGCGCTGGACGCGCTGGGTCAGGAAAGCATGCAGGCCGAGCGAAGCCTCGCGCGGCAGCTTACGTTCGACCTCTCGTCGTTTCGGTATATGCTGGATCAATACGACGAGAACTACGTCACCCTCTACGAAGGCGGAAAAACCACGCGCCGCATCACGCTGTTTTGTGCCGACCCCGCCGAAAAATTGGCGGAAACCTACCGCAAGTGCCGCAGCGCGGTGCTGTTTTCGGCAACGCTCACGCCATACGCCTTCTATAAAAACCTCTGCGGCCTCGACGAAGAAACGCCCGTTCTGTCGCTGCCTTCTCCGTTTCCGCCGGAGCATCTGGCCGTGTTCCAGCTGCCGGTGGATATTCGATATCAGGCGCGCGAGGCAACCCTGCCGCTTGTTGCCAACGCCGTAAGCGCGTTTGTCAACGCGCGTGCGCAGGGCAACTACCTCGTGTTTGTCCCTTCGCATGCATACCTTGCCAAGCTTTCACCGTTGGTCCATGCGCTTCTGCCGGAGGCGACGCTTATAGAACAATCGCCCGGCATGAAGGATTCCTGCCGCGCGGAGTTCCTTTCACAGTTCCGCCCGGACGGCGCGGGCGTTACGGTAGGGCTCGCGGTCATGGGCGGCGTCTTTTCCGAAGGGATCGATTTGCCTGCCGAGCGGCTCTGCGGCGCGGTCGTGGTCGGCGTCGGCCTTCCGCAGCTTTGCCTTGAACGGGACGTTTTGCGGGATTCCTACGAGCAAACATACGCGCAGGGCTACCGCTACGCCTATCAGTACCCGGGCATTACAAAGGTTCTGCAGGCGGCGGGGCGCATTATCCGAACGCCGACCGACCGCGGCGCGCTTTTGCTGCTTGATCAGCGGTATACGCAGGCGGAGTATCTTGCGCTTCTGCCCGCGCAGTGGAGCATTCAGCGCGTGCGCACGCTGAGCCAGCTAAAGGACGGGCTGCGACAGTTCTGGAACGAGCCCGCCGTAGATTCAGAATCCAACGAATAACAGCTTTGTATCAAAAAGAACCCGGTTCAGTTCAGTCTGAATCCGGGTTCTTTTGTTCTTTCTTAGGCGTTACGGCAGTTCCAGATCGTCCGGGTCGTCTTCGCGCGGGTACAAGCGCCAGTCTTCGCCGTTTGAATCGAAGTTTGCAATGTCCTCGATCTTCAGCTTCATGTACTTCGCCGTTGCCGTTACGGCTGCTTCGCCGCTCGGGAGCAGGATCGCTCCTTCTCCGGTAAAGAGGCGGCGGTTGTTCTCCAGTACCTTTCCGGTGACGGTCAACGGCACGTCGTAAGGCACGGGCTTGTGATAGCGCGTGTTGATCTCCACCGTGACCGCCCAGGTATCCGGCTCTAAAATGTTGATGGCGCGCCCGATCGTTTCGTCGAGCAGAGCGGTGCATACGCCGCCGTGCACGCGCCCCGGGTAACTCTGGTGGCAGCTTTTCGGCGTGACCTTCGCCGCGAGCGTGCCGTCCTCCAGTTCGAAAAATTCGGTATGGAGGCCGAGCGGGTTCTTCACTCCGCAGACAAAACAGTTCAGCGCGGCGTTGTGCTTTCTGACGACACGTTTTTTCATGACAAACTCATCCGGAAACCAGCTTCCGGAACAATCCTCCAAATTTCGAAATACGCTTACCGCTTATTTTTTAACGGTGAACAGACCAAACGCGTTAGGGCCGCCGTGGCAGGCAACCGCCGCGCAGACGGAAAGCGGAATGATCTTTTTAAAGTAATGCAGCGCGTCGATCTGCGCAATCAGGCCGCCCAGCATCTCTTCCTCCAAAATGGCGTGCGAAATCATGATGATTTCGGGATCCATCTCCTCGCGCTGCGCCAGCGTGGTTTCAATATAGTCCCGCAAGGCGCGCTTGTAGGTCCCCATATATTTTTTGCCGGCAACCAGCTTGCCATCGCGAATGTTGATGCTCTGGCGAATCTGCAGCGTGCTCGCGCCAAGGAACGCCAGCGTGGAGCAGCGTCCGCCCTCGTGGAGGTACTCCAGCGTTTCAATGATGAAGTTGCCTACGATCTTATCACGGTACGTTACAAGATACGCCTGCAGTTCCTCCGCGCTCATGGAGTCCTTCTTTCTGACCGCTTCCATGGCCAGCAGCGCGCTGCCGCTGGAGATAGACTTTGAATCGACAACGTAAACATGCTCCATGCCGTTTGCGGCAATCACCGCGTTATCGTAACAGCTGGACATGCCGGAACTTTTGGCGATATGGATCACCGCGTCGTGATCTGCCAGGCACTGCCGGAAGAACGCTTCGTAATCCTGCGGATTGGCCGCCGCGGTCTGCGGCAGTTTATGGGCGCGGCGGTAAAAATCGAACAGATCGCTCTGCTTGATATTCGGATAATCCAGAAGGTCGTCGCCATCCAGGCGAACATAGGAAGCCACGACCGCGATTCCATATTCCTGCACCATCTCGAGCGTCATATCAAAGGTGCTGTCGGCTGCTATGCAAATTCGTTCCATCGCAATTCTCCTCACAATCTTTCAGTAATTGAGTCAGGGTCTTGATGAGCTGTTTTAATAATTCATATGATTATAACGGTTCTATTGTACAGTAAATTTGTTCCGAACACAAACAGCCAACGGTCTGCTTCCTAAAAAAACAAACGCGCGCCCGCTGCGGCGTCTGCAAACTTCCTGTTTGTCTCCAGCGCCCGAAGATGGTATATTGTCCTTTCGCTCTGGAAATGACGCATAAATTGTGTTACGTTAATTCTGTCGGAAGCGCGTCTTGCGCTTGAGACATTCAGAATTAAATCCCTTCCATTGGAGCGAATTATGAAGAAGCTGATGATTTTATCCACCGGCGGCACCATTGCCTGCACGCAGACGGAAAGCGGGCTGATTCCCACGCTCTCCGCGGACGATATCCTTGCTTACGCACCCGGCGCAAGAAAGCTCGGGCATGTGGAAGCAAAAACGATCTTTAACCTCGACAGCTCAAACATCCAGCCCGAAGAATGGAAGATGATTGCCGAGGAAGTCTATCATTGCCTGCCGGAGTACGACGGCATCGTCGTTCTGCACGGAACGGACACAATGGCGTATACCGCCTCCATGCTCTCGTTCATGCTCCAAAATGTCGATAAGCCCGTGGTCATCACTGGTTCTCAGCTGCCCATAGGGCATCCGAACACGGACGCAAAGCTGAATCTGGAGCACGCGCTCATCACCGCCGCCAGCGGCCTTGCCGGGGTGTTTGTGGTGTTCGACGGAACTATTATGCTCGGCTGCCGCGTCGCCAAAGTGCGTACCACGAGCCAGAACGCGTTTGAAAGCATCAACCGTCCGCCGGTTGGCATGATCCGTTCGGGAAAGGTGCGCGTTTCCGCTCCACCGGAGCCCGCCCGCGGCGCGCTCGCCCTGGACGACGCAATCGACGACAGCGTCTTTTTACTCAAGCTGATTCCCGGCACGCGGCCGGAGGTGTTCGACGTCATCTCAAAACTCGGTTACCGCGGCGTAGTCATTGAGGGCTTCGGGCTTGGCGGCCTGCACTGTTTGCGACGTAACCTGCTGGAAGGCATTAAAACGCTGCTGGAGCGGGACGTCGCCGTCCTCTTGACCACGCAGTGCCGCTACGAGCCTTCCGACCCTATGGTGTATGAAACCGGCCGCCTCGCCGTCGAGCTGGGTATTCTGCAGGCGTATGACATGACGAGCGAATGCGCGGTTACCAAACTCATGTGGGTGCTGGCGCACGCAAAAACACCGGATGACGTCAAGCGCATGATGCTGACCAACTTCTGCGGCGAACTCTCGCTTCCGGCGAATCCGGAAGCCGGGCATGGCGGCTGAGCCGGCCCGTTATGCTATAATTTCAGCCTGAACGAAAAAGCACCGGCCGATAAGAGCCGGTGTTTTGCTGACTTCCGTTTCGTTCAGCCGACTCGCGCGCCGAGTTCGGCCAGCAGCTGCGCGGCTTCTTCCAGCGTGAGTTCCTTATTCAAAAACCGCTCGTAGACGCCGCTGACCAGAAGCGTATCTCCAAAGGCGATCTGCTTGCCATGCTCCATCCAGAGAACCTTGTTGCAGATGGAGCGCACGCTGCCGAGCGAGTGGCTCACAAAAATCGTGGTCACCCCGCTGCGAAGCAGTTCCAGAATCTTTTCCTGACTCTTCTTCTGAAACGCGCCGTCGCCGACCGAGAGCACTTCGTCGAGTATTAAAATATCCGGCTGAACGAGCGACGCAATTGAGAACGCAAGCCGGGATTTCATGCCGGAGGAAAGCTGCTTAAACGCCCGATCCTGAAACTTTTCGAGCTCCGCAAATTCAATGATGTTGTCGTACGTTTCGTCCATGAATTTGCGAGTGTAGCCCAGCATAGCGCCGCGCAGATACGCGTTTTCGCGCACGGTCAGTTCCGCGTCAAACCCGGAAGCCAGCTCCAGCAGCGCCGCAATCTTGCCGTGCCGCTCAATCGCCCCGCCGGTCGGCTCCATAATGCCCGCCACCGCCTTGAGCAGCGTGGACTTGCCCGCTCCGTTGGAACCGACAATGCCCAGCAGGTCGCCCTTTTCCAGCTGGAAGGAAACGCCGTTGACCGCCATGAACCTTTCAACTTTGTATTTCCCCGTCAAATGGCGGGTCACCCATTCCTTCAGGCCGATGTTCTTAAAGTCCCCGATCATGTAGCAGATGGAAACGTTTTTGACATTCAAAACCATAGTCGTTTCCTCCGCTTACACATAGTAAAGGAACTTGGCGTTGTACTTTTTGTAAATCAATAAGCCCAGCGCGAGAACCGCCAGCGCGTACCCGCCACAGAGCGCATGGAAGCCCAGCGAGGGGATTACGCCGTCTATGACCACGCTTCGGAAATACGTGATGTACAGATAGACCGGGTTGAGCAGAAACACCTTCTGCACGTTTGGAGAAAACGAATCCACGCGGTAGAAGATTGCCGAAAGGTACATCAAAAGCTGGAGGCAGACGCTCCAGATATACTGGATATCCCGAAAGAACACATACAGCGCCGAAAGAATCAACCCAAGACCAAGGTTAAACAGAATCAGGCAGAGAATGGGATACATAAGCGTTATAAACGATGTTGTAACCGGCAGTCCGTCCGCAACAACGAATACAAAATAGATCACGAGCGACAGCGCAAAGTTAATCAGCGCGGTAACGTTCATGGAAAACAGGAACATGTATTTCGGCACGTTGATCTTGGTAAAGATGGGCGCATTGCTAAGCAGCGAAGCCATGCCCTGGTTGGTCGCTTCGCTGAAAAAGGAATACACGATGTTGCCGGAAAAAAGAAAAACGACAAAATGGGCGGTGTTCCGCCCGAAAAAGCGGCTGAAGACGAGCCACATAACGAGCAGGTGCAGCAGCGGGTTCAACACGCTCCAAAACATGCCCAATATGGTTCGCTTGTATTTCTTTTTGAAGTCCCGCTTGACCAGCTCCTGGAACAGAAACCAGTTCTCCCGGATTGTCCGTATCCAGCGCCGTACCCAGTTTGTCATGAATGCGCTACTCCTGACCTGACTAATCGATCATCTTGCTGGCAGGCTCTTTCTTATTCCGTTTCTGCAGAACCTTTTCCTTGATCCGCCGGAGCGTAAACTTGAACCCGTTTTTCTTATAGA
>JBDKTD010000228.1:0-22976 GCA_039680365.1 Clostridiaceae bacterium | reverse complement strand
CACGGTTTCCCGCGCGTTCATCAACCCAGAGCTGCTGCAGCCGGAAACGCTGAAAACCATTCTGGACGCCGCCGCGAGCATGGGCTACCGTCCCAACGCAATTGCGCGCGCCATGATCACCAAGCGGACAGGCAACCTTGCGTTTATCATTTACGGCCGCCAAGCGCCGGTCATCACGAACCCCTTTTACGGGCCGATTCTTGAGAGCGTGGTCAACGCCGCACAGCGGCAGGGATTCTCGGTGTTCATCGTTTCGGACGAAGAGATTCGCCTCCCCAGCGGGGACTTAATGCTGCAAAAGCAGGTAGACGGCGTGATCTTTGCTTCCCAGCCGGATTTGGACATGCTGGAAATGTACCGCTGCAACGGTACGCCGGTCGTTCTGGTGAACCACCGCAGCGAACTGCCGGATATGGTCAGCATCATTTCCGACGACTACCAGGGTATGAATCTGGTAATGGATCACCTGTATTCCATGGGACGCAGGCGCATCGCGCTGCTCGGCGGTAATTTTACGGAGTTCATTCTCCATCGCAGGCAGCAGGCCTATCGGGACGCGCTGGCGCGATTCGGCATTCCTTACAGCGAAAATCTCGTGGAACTGGCGGAACCGCACGTTTCGGACGCGGAGGAGGCGATGCGCCGCATCCTCGCGCGTTCGGGGGCAAACTGCCCGGACGCCGTGGTCTGCATGAACGATACGCTGGCGGTCGGCGCAATCAAAGCGCTGCGCAAGGCGGGCAAGCGTGTGCCGGATGACGTTGCCGTTACCGGCTACGACGACAGCACCATCTGCGCGCTTTGCGAGCCGGAACTCACCAGCGTAGATGGCGGAAAAGAGCGCATGGGGGAAGAAGCGGTGCGCCTGCTTTGCGAACTCATAGCAAAGAAAACGAACGTCGAACCGGTGATTCTTAACGCCAAACTCAAGGTACGCGCTTCCTCCGCAAGCGCGGGCAACTGACAGGCTAACGACTAGATACCGCGCCGAATACGCGAACATTTGGAGGGTACGGAATGGAAAGCAGGACGCAGCTAATGCCGAAGAAAAGAAGATTTCGTTTCCCCTGGAGGGCGATTGTAGCCGTTGTGCTGCTGTTTATCACGCTGTTTCCCATCTACTGGCTGCTGGCGATGTCGATTCGAAACAATTCGGAGATGGCGGGCAGCATTCCGGTCATTCCACAGTCGTTTACTTTGGAGCATTTCACAGCCCTGTTCACCAAGCAGGACTTCGGTCTGGCGCTGACCAACAGCCTGCAGGTGACGGCAGTTTCGCTGGTGGTTTCGCTGGCCTTCGGGCTGGTGGCGGCTTACGTCATCGCGCGGCGGCGCTTCCGTTTCGGACTGAAGAAACCTATCACTTACTGGGTGCTTCTGGTGCGCGTGCTGCCGCCGGTTGCGTTTACCATTCCGCTGTTCATCATGTTCTCCAAGCTGGGCATTCTCAATTCTAAACTGCCGATCATGCTGGCCTGCATCCTGATCAACATTCCGCTTACGATCTGGTTTATGGTGTCGTTTTTTCAGGATCTGCCGGAGGAGATCGAGGAGAGTGCAAAGATCGACGGCGCTACCGAATGGCAGCTGTATCTGCGCGTGGTGCTTCCGCTGGTTGCACCCGGCATTGCGGCAATCGCCATGCTGTCGTTTATGTATGCCTGGAACGAATACACCTACAGCATCATCTTTATTCAAACGCCCGCCAACTATACCGTGCCGCTGAAGCTGGCGGTGCTGAACACCGAGGATAACCTGACGCAGTTCGGCCTCGTTGCCGCCGGCGGAGCGATCTCGATGATCCCAATTACGCTGTTTGTGGTCTTTGCGCAGAACTACTTGATTAAAGGTTTGTCGAGCGGAGCTGTGAAGGGATAACAAGAAAAATTATCGCCCCTGATTACACTGTTTGTTGTCTTCGCACAGAGCTGCTTGATGAAAAGGCATATTAAGCTGGGCTGTGAAGGAGTAACAAGATAAATCAAAAAGGAGAGAAACGCTATGAAAAAACTGACCGCACTGCTGCTGATTCTTGCCATGGTATGCGTAACCTTTGCCGGATGCGCACAGCCCGCAGCAGAAACTGCTACAGAGCCCAACGCTGCTGAAACTGCCGCTACAGAGGCTCCCGCGGAACCCACTGCCGAGGCAGCCCCGGCGGAACCGACGAAGCTGACGCTGATCCTGCGCGGCGGCACCTATGGCGACGTAATAAAGGCCGCTCTGCCCGAATTCGAAGCCGCCAACAACTGCACCTGCGAAGTGCTCGAGCTGGCGTTCGACGAACTGCACACCAAGATTGCCCTCGACGCCGTGAACGCGCAGGGCGCTTACGACCTCTGCATGGTGGACGGCAGCTGGATGGCGGACTTCACCGCCAACAACGTGCTGGCCAACCTCTCCGACATGGGTTATTCGTTTGACGACGATATCATCCCCGCCACGACTTCGATCTGCAAAGTCGGCGACAGCATCTATCTTGCGCCGTTCTTCGGCAACGTGACCGTTCTGCTCTACAACAAGCAGCTGATTGCGGACGCCGGCTATACGCCCGAAGATATCGACACGTTTGCGGACGTCATGGACATCGCCCAGAAGGCGAACGCGGCTGGTAAGCTTGGCTTCATCGTCCGCGGCGGTTCCGGCGACAACATCGTTTCGGATTTCATCCCGCATCTGCTGGCGTACGGCGGCTGGGTTGTTGACGAAAACAACAAGCCTACCGTCAACACCGACGCGTTCAAGGCTGCCTTTGCCAACTATATCGAACTCTACAAACTGGGCGACACTATGGATAAGGACGATATCGTTGCGGCCATCGACGGCGGAAACGCAGCAATGGCAATCGGCTGGCCGGGCTGGTATGTCCCAACTGCGGACAGCGCGGCGAGCTATGTCGTTATCCCCACGAAACTGACCGATACCGACACCGCAAAGAGCACCTCTATGTACGGCGTTTGGACGATCGGCGTCTGCAACAACAGCCAGAACAAAGACCTGACTCTCAAACTGCTGCAGTACCTGATGGATAAGAACACCCAGCTGGCCTCCATCGAAAACGGCGGCGTACCCTGCCGCTTCAGCTGCCTGCAGAATGCGGACGTTCTCGCAACGCACCCGCAGCTCGCGACCGTCTGCACAGCGCTCCAGTCCGGCGTGTACCGTCCGGTCATCGAACAGTGGTCTGAATTCACCAACACGCTCGGCACCGAGATGGACGCTGTGATTCAGGGAACCAAGACCATGGATCAGGGGCTTGCCGACGCGCAGACCGCGCTGGAAGCGCTGATGTCATAATTCCAAACTTCGAGAGTTAACAAAAAGCCAACCCGGTTTGCTTTCCGGCGCCGCGTTCCATGCGGCGCCGGAAGGCCAGGGCAGAGTAACACGGTGAAACTGCCCCGAAAAAAAGAGCTGTTTCAGCTTGATACGAGAGGGTTTCCGAAATGAAACGAAACGAATCGAAAACACGGAATATGAGGGCGCTCCGCATGGAAGAGCGCGTATTCCCGCGGGCAATGATCACGCCAACGCTGATCGTGCTGCTGGTCATGACGGCGTACCCGCTCATCTTTACGCTGATATACAGCTTTACCGATTATAACTACCTCAAGGGCATGGACAACGCCAAGTTTGTTCTGTTTCAAAACTATTCCACCTTAATGAAAAACGGCTACTTCCGGCAGGCGCTGGTCAATACGATCAAGTTTACGTTCCTTGCCGTTGCCTTCGAAATGGTAATAGGTTTGCTTGTTGCGCTGTTTGTGCACGGCATGCGCAGGGGCAAAAAGATCATGCGCACGCTGCTGTTGCTGCCGTACCTGCTGCCGACGGTTACGGTTGCGCTGAGCTGGCGGCTGATGCTCTCCGTCAACTACGGTATCGTCAACCAGTTTCTCACGTCTCTGGGACTGCCGGTTTTCAACTGGTTTATGGATACGCGTACGGCGTTTGGCACCATTCTGGTCATCGACGTGTGGCAAAACGCCCCGTTTGTATTCCTTTTGCTGTATGCGGCGCTGCAGTCCGTGCCGGAAGAGCTTTATGAGGCCGCGCGAATCGACGGCGCGGGGGCATTCCACCAGTTTCGGTATGTAACGTATCCACATCTCAAAACGAGCATGGCGCTTTGCGCGCTGATGCGTTCCATCGATACCTTCCGCTTATTCGAAAAAGTAAACATCCTCACCGGCGGAGGACCTGCCGGAACCACCTCAACCATTACGCAATTTTTGTATACCTATGGCATCAGCAACCTGAAGTTCGGCTTCGGGAGCGCGGGCGCCGTGGTCATGACCATTCTGGTGCTGCTGATTTCCAGTATTTATATCAAGCGCGCCATCAATAATAAATAACTAAGGAAATAAATAACGATATGAAACTAAGGTTTCTCAACGTAGGATATGGCGAATCCATTTTACTCACAGCGCAACAATCCGATGGATCGGCGTTCACAATGCTGATTGACGGCGGCAGCGGCGAAGACGCCGAATATGCGGGGTTTCCCGCCCGTATCCGCACCGTCGACGCACTCCGGGAGCTGGGGCTGTCCCGGCTGGACGTGGTTTTAAACACGCATATTCACGAAGACCATACCTGTGGACTGGCCAGAGTGGCAAGCGAGTTCGAGATTGGCGAGTACTGGTGCTGCGCGCTTCCGAAAGGCCATGAAGACTGGCCGGAACTGCCGGCATCCATTGTGACCCTTCCGCGGAGCGACAAGAGCCTGCGCGCGCTCAACGAGCACCGCAGAATGCTCAAGCGCTTTCGCTCCAGCGGCACGCCGGTGCGCCAGCTCCGGCAGGGAACGGAGCTCGTTTTGCCGGTGGAAGGGCTCTCCGTTTCGGTATTGGGGCCATGCGCTGAGGAGGTCACGGAGATGCTGGAGCGGATGGAGCGGCTCTATGCCGAGCAGGAACTCGAAGCCAAGAAGGAGCTCCTGCTGGACGTGGATAAAAACATGAACAACCACAGCGTCATGCTGATGCTGAACTGCCGCGGCACGAAGATACTGCTCCCGGGCGACACCAACTGCGTGGGATACGGCCATCTGCCGCAGAAGGCGCTGTGCGCCGACGTCTTTAAGGTTGGCCATCACGGGCAGCGGGACGGTGCGGACGAAGCGCTGGTTCAAGCGGTATCTCCCCGCGTGCTGGTCGTCTGCGCTTCGTCCGACCGGAGATACGCGAGTATGCATCCAGAGATTTTGAGCCTGTTTCGGGCGCACAATCCGAATACGGTTTATCTGCTCAGCGACACGCCGGATCTCCAGCCGTGGACGGACGGCGTTCCGGCGCACAAGGCGCTTGAGCTCACGCTGGAAGGGGACGGCGGTATCCGCACGGCGTATATTCCGGTCTAAAACCGGCAGTGTTTTACACGGTTATGCGCGGCGGGACGATTTTTTGTCCCGCCGTGTCGCGTAAGGAAGAGATCGCTGCGGCGCGGTCGTTCTTGGGCAAGCAGTCTCAACCGTTCCGGCCGCGTTATGGTTGATCCTTCTATATAAAGAACTGGATGCTCCGCTTTCTTGAAAGGAGAACCTGCGGTGTTTAAAATGAAAACTAGCCCGGACTTTTACGGCGTTCTGATTCGGCAGGCGCAGAAGGTGCGCGAAACGGTAAGCGCGCTCTGCGAGTACTGCGATCACCCGACGCCGGAGAACGGCGATACGGTCAAAACAAAAGAGCGGGAAGCCGATCAGATTCGCTATCAGCTTGTGGATGCGATCAACCGGACGTTCATTACGCCCATCGACCGGGACGACCTCTTCCGCCTTTCCACGGCGATTGACGACCTTGCGGACTACGCATGGACGACGGTACGGGATCTGCGCATCTACGATATTCCGCCGGATAAAAACCTTGCTTCGCTTGTCGCAATCCTCCTGAAGATGGCCGACGGACTTCTCATTTGCGTGGAGAATCTGGAAAGCCGTCATCCTGTTGTTGCGAAGGAAGCAATCAAGGTAAAGAAACTGGAAAACGCGATGAACGAGCGGTTCCACGAGTCCATTGCGGAACTGTTTACCTCCGACGATATCCGAATGATACTGAAGTACCGCGAAATCTACAGCCACATGAACCACGCTTCGGACAAAGGCGATTTCTGCGCGGACCTCCTGCAGAATATCATCGTAAAGTTCTAACCGCGCATTTGCCAAGAGCTAGCAATCCGGTTATCATTCCCAGAGTAGATAAAAAAGACACCCGGAAAGGCGTTTTTACCGAATGATTCGAACTGTCATTTTCGATATGGGCGGCGTACTGATTCAGTTTGACCGCGCGTATTTTATTCAAAGACTCGGCGTGAGCGCGCAGGACGAGCCAATCCTGCTCAACGAAGTATTCCGTTCGCTCGAGTGGGCGCGTCTGGATCGCGGATCGGTGAGCCAGCGGGACGCGATTTCCTGCATGTGCGAACGCCTTCCGCAAAGGCTGCATCAGGCGACGGAGGACCTTGTGACCAAGTGGGATCAGCCCATTATCCCCATGCCGGGGATGTACGAGCTGGCGGAAGAGCTCAAGCACGGGGGATACGGCGTGTATCTTCTCTCCAATGCCACGCTCCGGCAGCGTGAATACTGGCCGCGCATTGCCGCCTCCCGCTTCTTTGACGGAACGCTGATTTCCGCGGACGTAAAGCTCGTAAAACCACAGCCGGAGATCTATACGCTGCTCTGCAAGAAGTTTGGCCTTACGGCTGCGGAGTGTTTTATGATCGATGACGTACCGCAGAATATAGAAGGCGCATTCGAGGCGGGCATGTCCGGGTTTGTGTTCAACGAGGATGTAACCGCGCTTCGCAGCGCACTGAAAAAAGCGGGCGTCAGGCTGGCCTAGGCGCAAAGCATGGGGAAGGACGCTTTCCCGGCAAACGAAGCAGCCACCATGAATTGCTTGGGCAGTAAACCCTAAACTTCAGGCCGTTCAGCGTATATTAAATACATCTATAGTTTAATTTTCATCAGCATTTGATACAGCGCCGATAGCGGGAAAGAGGATATTTCCCTGACGCTTTTCTATGATGCCGCGCGCTTTCGAAATTAAGTATACCCTGGAAGGAACGGTTGCAATGGCGGTACCATTACCCGCCGGGATGCGGATCACCGCAGCGGCGGCTTGGTTACGCGCCTATGCGACGACTGTTCCATCGATCGCGCCATTCTCAAAAAGCTGCATGCGCGCAAGATCTCTATCATATAGCGTTTACCGACCGCGCCCGCGCGGTCTTTCCGGCGTTCATTTTGCGCTTGTTGACAACGCAAACACCTTCCTGTATGCTTCCGATGTACGGCCTATTTTCCGCCCGCTGGACCCGCACTTTTCAAAGACGGGTCTGGTCTGTCTTGAAAACGCGCGGTATCTCGGCGAGCGGTTGAATCTGCTGGACGGCATTTCGGCGAACATGGATCAAATCAAGATCAACATGGTCTTCCGGAAGGCATCGCAGCCGAATTTCCGGTCGGACGATTTTGCGTCGTTCATGCTGTAGCATGGCGTGAAGGTATACGGCATACTGGCGGACGAATACCGCTTCGTTACCCATTACGACGTAACGCGCGCGGACATCGACCGGGTGACCGGCCTGATGAAGGAATATATCGCGTCGCTGTAGCCGACCGCGCCCGGAGGACTTGGCAGGAAATAACCGTTGCCGCAAAAAGGGAACGGAGTTTCATATATGCAGTTGCAGCGATAAGGAGCGAAATCGGTATGCAATTCTCAAAGAAAATACAGGCGTGCGAACTTTCCCCCATTCGTAAGTTCTATCCGTATGCGGACGCGGCAAAAAAACAGGGCAAGCGGATTTACCAGCTCAATATCGGCCAGCCGGATGTTGCGACGCCGAAAGCGTTTTACGACGCCGTGCAGGGCTTTGTGCAGCCGGTGCTTGCTTACGCGCCCTCCGGCGGGCTGCCCGTACTGGTTGAAGCGGTACGCGCGTATTATGCCGGAATCGGCGTTTCGTTTGAATTCGACGATATCCTCGTTACGACCGGCGGCAGCGAAGCGCTGGAAATCGTGCTCAGTTGTATTCTGGACGACGGGGACGAAATCATCGTGCCCGAGCCGTTCTACCCGAACTACAACACGTTTACACGCGTCACGGGCGGCCGCATCCATCCGCTGGAGACAAAGCCGGAGGAAGGCTACCGCTATGCCGTGCGGGAGAAGATTGAAGCGGCAATCAACGAGCATACGCGCGCTCTACTTATCTCCAATCCGGGCAATCCGACGGGCACGGTGCTCAGTAAGCAAGAACTGCGGCTTTTGGCGGATATTGCAAAAGAGCACAATCTGTTCTTGATTGGCGACGAGGTTTACCGCGAGTTCGTCTACGGCGGGGAACCGCTCACGAGCATCGGCGAGTTTACGGACATTGCGGAGAACGCCATCATCATCGACTCCGTTTCCAAGCGGTTCTCGGCCTGCGGCGCGCGAATCGGCACGCTGATTACGAGAAACAAAGAGCTGCAGCAGCACGCGATGAAGATTTGCCAGGCGCGGCTCTCGGTTGCGACGCTCGATCAGATTGCTTCCGCGGCGCTCTACAGCGTGGGCAGCGACTATTTTACCGCGGTACGCGCGGAGTACCGCCTGCGGCGCGATACGATTTATCAAAAGCTCATGGCGATTCCCGGCGTTGTGTGCTCCGAGCCGAAGGGCGCGTTTTACGTGATGGCAAAACTGCCGGTTGAAGACGCGGAAGACTTCCAGACCTGGCTGTTGCAGGAGTTTGACGACAATGGCGAAACGGTCATGTTCGCGCCCGGCGCTGGATTCTACGCTACTCCCGGCAGGGGGCGGAACGAAGTGCGTTTAGCGTACGTGCTCAAGCAAAAGGACCTAGAGCGAGCGATGGACCTGCTGGCTCTGGGCATTTTGGAATACCAGAAGCGGAAACGCTGAGCCGGGGCGAAACAGTTTTGTCTTTTGCAGCATGACTGCCCTCTAGGTATATCAAACGCAGGACAACAGCTGCTTTTTCGATACTGAAGCGTCTTTTTGATACTGGGAAAAGAAACAGCTGAATGAAATTAGCAAGAAGGTGTGCTGCCTGCACACCTTCTTGTTTTGCATGCTTGTTAAAATGACAGTATGAGACGGTGATAAAGGAATGAAACAAATTACAGGAGGAAGCTATTATGAAAAAGGATAAAACCAAACCTGTTGAAACTCCAAAACCGTTTACACTTGCGGAATACTCCGTTCTGACGCCTTGCGTTTGCCCTGCCTGCGGCGGCAGTATGGTTCCAGCGGAATATTACATTGCCGCCAAGGGGGAAGTGCGCACAACACAGGACTGGTCGCACGCAGGGAAGGTGACCACGATAACAACGATGAAATACCATAACATCCGTAAGAGAATCGGTGGGTTTTGTCCCAATTGTTATACGAAAAGCAGGAAGCCGGGGCTGAATCTTTATATGATTCTTGCCGGAGTCGTTGGCGCGATAGCGATAACCTGCATTGTGCTGTTCATACTGTTTTTGACTTCGCCGTCATTCAAGCAATCAGCGCCCGGCGCCGGTGCTATCGGCTTAATCGGCGGTTTGATTGCGGTGTACTATACCGCAAAGCATCTGATCAATGGATCCAACATCCGTTCGCACCTAAAGCAGATCAAAAGCGTTGAAGATTCTCAGTTTCGCTCCGATCACATTTCCGAAGCCTTCGTAGTAAGCGCTCAAATTCCGCTTGAACCGGGCGAAGTGATCTTAAGCAGTGAAAGGGTTCGTAACATGCAGAAGTTTGGTATGTGAGCGGTTCTGCCGAAGACGGAGTTCACAGATTAACCCTCTCGCCGCTTGCGCTCTGCGCGTGCGCGGCTGCGTGAGAAATGTTGAATCATAAAAAATGCTTCGCATTTCATATAAGGAAATTTCTCCGAGACGATACACCTGACGGCGCATCGTATTCGAGTCCCAACGTATCGAAAGACAAAAATAAAGCCACCCAAAGGGTGGTTTTATTTTGGTGCCGAAGGTGGGACTCGAACCCACACGTTGTCGCCAACAACGGATTTTGAGTCCGTCACGTCTGCCAATTCCATCACTTCGGCTCAGCGTGACTATTCTAGCATAAGCCGCACCGCGTTTGCAAGCGGGAGAAAGCAGAAAACCGTGCCGGGTAAACGGTAAAACCGAATGTTACTTGCGGAAAGATTCGCAACGTTGAAACACGGCTTAACGAATGGTATACTGAGGAACGTAAAACAGTTTTTTGCGCTGGTCAGCGGTCGAACGCACCCGCCCTGCGGCGCGGCGGCGTTTCGTAAACCGAATTTGAATGGAACGGGGAATATGCAGTGAAAAAGATTTGGAACGAATTCAAGGCGTTTATCTCCAAAGGAAGCGTCATCGACCTTGCCGTCGGCGTAATCATCGGAGCTGCATTCAAGACGATCGTGGATTCGCTTGTGAACGACGTGATTTCCCCCTTGATCGGGCTTGTGGCGGATACGAACTTTTCCGACCTTGTCTGGCAGGTTGGCGGGGTGAGCATCGGCTACGGCGCGTTCATCACGGCCATCCTCAACTTCCTCATCATGGCGGTCGTGCTGTTCTTTATCGTTAAGGCGTTTAACGCAACCCGCGCGCTCGGCGGTAAGCTGAAGCGCACCGAAACCGCCGAACCGGAACCGCCCAAGGAGAAGATTTGCCCCTACTGCAAAATGACGATTCATGCGGAAGCGACGCGCTGCCCGCATTGTACATCCGAGGTGAAAGAATGAGCGAACAAAAGAAGCCGAATCCCGAAGAGCAGAAGCTGGAACAGCCGGAAATACCCGAAGTGATCAACACCGAGCCCGAAGAGCTGGACGATCTGCAAAAGCGCGTCCGCGATTACTCCGAACAGAAATGGAACCTGATTCTCAATGTCTGCGGCGGGCTTGTCGGCCTGCTTTGCGGCGCGCTTTTGACGGTTTTTTCCGCGATGGAGTCCATCGGCATGTACGGCACCATCGGCGCGGTGCTCGTTGCTCTGCTCCTGCCGAGATTTGCCGAAAAGCGCGTCAAGCGCTCCATCCAGAAAGGGCGCGTCGCCATGATGATTTCGCTTGCGCTGTGGCTTGTCGTCACCGCGGCGGCAATGCTCATCCAGGGCGTGCCGATTTTTACCAAGTAGTCGCCAAACGGAGCGGCAGAAAGCTTCGTTTTACATTTGATGCCGACGTTGAACTGATGATGTAAGGGAGAACAATTCATGGCGAAAAAACCGCTGGTTTCCATCGTTTGCCCCTGCTATAACGAAGATGCGATGCTGCCGCTGTATTACGACAAGGTCAAAGAGGTCGTGTTTGAGCGCCTGACAGCTTACGACTTCGAGTTGATTTTGATCAACGACGGCTCGAAGGACGGCACCCTCGCCATTCAGCGTGGGCTTGCCGCGCGGGACGATCGGGTGAAGTACCTATCTTTTTCCCGCAACTTCGGTAAGGAAGCCGCCATGTACGCGGGGCTCAAGAACGCAAAGGGTGACTTTGTCTGCGTAATGGACTGCGACCTGCAGGATCCGCCGGAGCTGATTGAGGAGATGCTCAACCGCCTCGAAGACACGGACTGCGACTGCGTTGCCACCCGGCGCGTAACCCGCAAGGGCGAACCGAAGATTCGCAGTGCGTTTGCGCGGGCTTTTTACCGCGTGATCAACCGCATTTCGGACACGGAGTTTGTGGACGGCGCGCGGGACTTTCGCATGATGCGGCGCTGCGTCGTGGACGCGGTTCTGCAGCTCACCGAGTACCACCGCTTCTCCAAAGGCCTGTTCATGTGGGTCGGGTTCAACACCGTCTGGCTGGAGTACGAAAACATTGAGCGCGCGGCGGGGGAGACCAAGTGGTCGTTCTGGAAGCTCGCGGCTTACGCCGTGGAGGGCATCGTTTCGTTCTCCACCGTGCCGCTGAAAATTGCTACCGTGACCGGCTGCATCGTTTCCGCCATGGCATTGGTCTACATGGCCGTACGTGTCGTCATCGCGATGATCTGGGGCAACCCGGTGGCGGGCTATCCGTCGCTGCTTGCCATCATGCTGTGCCTCGGCGGGTTCATCCTGCTTGCGCTCGGCATTATCGGCGAGTACGTCGCGCGAACTTACATGGAGTCCAAGCGCAGGCCGATCTATATTCAGAAAGAGTCGAATATTAAGTAAGATTGCTTTTCTTAAAAGAAAAGCAACAAAAGAACCTCTTTTTAGAGGTTCTTTGTTGTAGACCAGATAAAAGTTCTTTTTGTTTCTTTTTCTTTTAAGAAAAAGAAAATGTTCCCTATCGTTCCAGCCAATAGATCGGCTGATCGGAAACCGTAAAGCCAAGCTTCCGCTGGAGCGCAAGCGAAGGCTCGTTCTGCAGCTGCACCTGGCAGAACGGCAGCCGACCGATCGAGAGCAGGTGGTTCGCCATGACCGCCTCCAGCGCAAACGCCAGTCCTATACGGCGATATTCCGGCAGAACGTACAACAGCCCGATGGAGCGCTCGTCGTGCGTGCCAATAAAGCCCGCGAAATCACCGCCAACGAACGCGCCGAACATGCCTTCCTCCACGCGTTCGCGAATGTAGTCCACGTCGTCCACGGTATGGTAATGCGCATGCACAAAATCCACATGGCTTTCGTCGAGCCTGCGGATTTCCGCTTCTGCGGGCAATGCAAACGGAATCGGTTCCTTGCGGTCGTATACGGCGTGACAGCAGTCCATCAAGGTGTGGTAACCGTGCTGCTCTTTCAGCGGCTGCAGCAGTTCATTACCGTGCAGGATGACCAGCGAAGGCTTGTTTTCCGGCAGAACGGAGAGCAGAACCGGCAGAAACTTTGCCGATGTTCCATCGTCGGCGGAGAGCAAAAAGAGGTCGTCGTGCTCCAACAGCACGCCGTCGCCGCCCGCATAGTGCAGGCGCGCGGAAGGCAATTGCATGATCTCCAGTATGTCGATATTCTTCAAGCGGTCGCGCAGGAGATAGTTGATGGCAGTCGTTTTCATGACGTGCAGTGTACCACAGATTCCGCGCGTGTTCAACCGCGAATTTGCCAGAAAGGATAACGGTGAATAGTGGATGAAAGCAGCGCTTTTTCGGCATGGCAAGTTGTGAATCTTGCGTGAAGAAACGCGCCAACGCCCCCCGCGCGTTTGACATCCCGGTGAGCGGAATGGTACACTACGATAGGTATATTGCAGGATGAAACAGGGGTTCTTTTTACCCCGATGACGAAAGGGAAAATCGCTACATGGCGGACGTAACGGCGATTGTTCTGACGCTCGACGAAGAGAAAAATATTGAAAGCTGCATCCGCTCGGTGGCGGGGTTTTGCAAGCGCGTTGTAATTGTGGACAGCGGCAGCAAGGACCGCACCATCGAGATTGCGAGAAGTCTTGGCGCGGATGTTTTGCAGAACGAATATGTGTACTACGCCCAGCAATACAACTGGGGTGTGGATCACGCGGAAATCACGACCCGCTGGACGCTCCGGCTCGACGCGGACGAACGCTTTACGCCGGAAGTCTGCGCGCACTGCGAAGCGCTGCTGGCGGAGCACGCCGAAGACGACGTGAATGGCGTGGTCATGGAAAGCGACTTCTTTTTCCTCGGCAGGCAGATGAAGCACGGCGGTAGCAAGAAACGCAAGATCATGCTCTTTAAAACCGGCAAAGGCAAAATTGAAAACCGCCGCAGGGACGCGCATACCATCCTCTTTTCGGGGAAAACGGTCGCCATCAAGGAGCGTTACCTGCACTGTGATTATAAAGACCTGTCCAGCTATATCGACCGCTATAACAAGTACGCCACGCGGGAAATGCTCGACTATTTGGACTTTCAGCGCGGCGCGGGCTACGACGTGCAGACGGACGAACAGCTCCGCAAGCACCGCAAGAAGAAGTTTCAGCTCTATTACCGCGCGCCGATGTTCTTTCGCGCCTGGCTATGGTTTGTGTTCAACTTCTACTTCCGGCTCGGGTTTCTGGACGGGCGGGAGGGGTATCTCTACCACTTTTTCGAGAGCTACTGGTATCGCTTTTTAGTGGACGCCAAGCTATACGAATACCGTAAAACTGCGCGCGCGGAGGGGAAGTAAGCAAGCATGCTGGAAACCCCCGTACGCGTTTTGCAGGTTTTAACCGTCCCGTTCAAACAAAACGGGATCACGCGGTGCGTCATGAACTATGTTTCCCGCTTTGAGGCGACGCGTGTTCGCTGCGACCTTGTTGCGCCAAACGAGCCGGACGAGGCGTCCGCAAAGCTGATTGAGCGCACCGGCGGGCAGGTGTTCGTGGTGCGGCATCGAAACTCCGATCCGTTGGGCTATATCCAGCAGCTTGCGCTGATCGTTTCCGAACGCAAGGAGCAGATCGTGCATGCGCACGGCAACAGCGCAACCCTCGCTTTTGAGATGCTTGCGGCAAAGCTTGGCGGCGCGAAGATTCGCATTCCGCACTCGCACAACACCACCTGTAAGATGAAGCTGGCGGACAAAGCGCTCCGCGGTATGTTTCGCCATAACTACACCAACGCCATGGCATGTGGCGAAGCGGCGGGGCGGTGGCTCTTTAAAGACAAGCCTTTTACGGTGCTCCGTAACGCAGTCCCTGTGGAGCATTTTCATTTTGACGGCAACAGGCGCGCATTTGCGCGCGGGGAGTACGGCATTGAGCGAGACGCGTTCGCCGTTTGCCATGTTGGCACGTTCAACGAGCAGAAGAACCAGCATTTCTTAATAGAAGCGTTCGCGCTTCTGCTGAAGAAGAAAGCGGATTCCGTGCTGCTGCTGGCTGGCGAAGGCGATTTGGAACCCGCCTGCAGGCAGCAGGCTAAAGCGCTCGGCGTCGAAAACAGCGTTCGCTTCCTTGGTTCGCTGCAGGACGTTTCCGCCGTGTTATCCGCTTCCGACGTATTCGCGCTGCCGTCGCTGCACGAGGGCCTGCCGCTGACGCTGGTCGAAGCGCAGTGCGCGGGGCTTCCCTGCGTAGCTTCCGCGTTTGTTACGCAGGAAGCCAAACTAACGAACCTGGTTTCGTTTTGCGGTATCGAACAGGCGGAAGCGTTTGCCGAAGCGCTCGCATCCGTTCAGGCGGTTGACCGCGAACAGGCGTCCGACGAAGCGATTGAAGAAGTGCGCGCGGCGGGGTATGACGTAACAAGCAACGCGGAAACACTGGTCAAATGGTATGAAATGTTGATTCGTGAGACGAAAGCCTGAGTGTTTTTTACCCGTAAGGGGGATTCAAGAAACGAAGTATTGTGAAGTAAGGGTTGAAGGATGAAGAAACTCCTGATCGTAACGCATAAGATGAGCGGCGGCGGCTGTGAGCGCGTGATTGCGCAACTGCTCGGCTGCTACGCGCGTTCGGGCGTGGAGTGCCTGCTGGCGACCGAGTGCGGCGTGCCGTCGTTTTACGATTTGCCGGAGAGCGTAAGGCATATCTATCTTTCGTTCGATAAATCGCTGAGAGCGCTCGATATTCCGCGCGCGTATCAGAAACTGCGCAAGCTCGTTTTACAGGAAAAGCCGGACGTCGTTCTTGCCATGCCGGAAAAGGTGAACGTCTGGACGGTGCTGTTTCTGCTTGGCACGGGCGTTCCCGTCGTGGTCAGCGAGCGAAACGACCCGCACCGCCACCCGGAAAGCAAGATCAAACGCATGCTTCGTCGGTTGCTTTACCCGTTTGCGAAAGGGTTCATCTTTCAAACCGAGGACGCGGCAGCCTATTTTTCCAAGAAAATTCGCGCGCGCGGCATAGTGCTGGATAATCCGCTTGATG
Source organism: Clostridiaceae bacterium (assembly GCA_039680365.1). Taxonomy (GTDB): domain Bacteria; phylum Bacillota; class Clostridia; order Christensenellales; family CAG-138; genus UBA7703. The sequence continues at coordinate 7,220 of JBDKTD010000228.1, read as the reverse complement.
TTTCGCGCATTCCCGCGCGGCATGAGGGCGCGAGAAGGCCGGTTGTCGCGGCGGCGGGGCGGCTGCACGAACAGAAGAATTTTGCAATGCTCATTCGCGCGTTCGCGCGCTTTTACAAGACGCATCACAGCTATTCGCTAGTCATCTACGGCGAGGGCGGCGAAAAGCAGGAACTCATGCGCATTGCCAGCAGCCTTGGCGTGGCGGGGGCGGTGGAGTTTGCCGGGCAGTCCAAAACGCTGCTGAGCGATATCAACGACTGCGCGATGTTCGCGCTAAGCTCCGACTATGAAGGAATGCCGAACGTCCTGATCGAAGCTATGGCCTGCGGGCTCTGCTGCGTGGCGACGGACTGCCCTATCGGCGGCGTACGCTCGCTGATGACCGACGGCGAAAACGGCCTTTTGATCAAAGTGGGGGACGAGATTGCGATGAGCCGCGCCCTCTCTGCCATTGCGGACGATCCGGCGCTGGCCGAGCGGCTGGGCAACTGCGCGGCAAAGGTTCAAACCCGGCTGGACGAAACGCTCGTTGCCGAGCAGTGGATGCGCTACCTTGAAGAACGCTCGCGCTGAAACGCAAACGCCGGGCAAAGCGCGGATGCATTTTCCCGCGCTGTCGGTCTATGCGCGCAAACTTTTTGTTTTTCTGGCTGAACGCGGATGGTTCCGCTGGCTGCCGGACAAACCATACCTCAAGTGCTTTTACTATGCCAAAACAGGCCTGCGGCTCCATCTTGATCCGCCGGTACTGTACGGCGAAAAGATACAGTGGCTCAAGCTGCACGACCGCGACCCGCTGCACCGCGAATTGACGGACAAGCTCGGCGCGCGGGCGTATGTTGAAAAGCTTGTCGGCGGCGAATACCTTACTCCTTTGCTCGGCGTATGGGAGAACCCGGACGCGATCGACTTTGCGTCGCTGCCGGAGCGCTTCGTGCTCAAATGCTCCCACAATTCCGGCGGCGCGATTGTCTGTAAGGACAAAACCGTTTTCGACGAACCGCGCGCGCGAAAGAGCCTAAAGCGCCAGCTTCGTCACGGCTACTATGAAAAGGGTCGGGAGTGGCTGTATAAAGATATTCCGCGCCGCGTGATGGCCGAGGCGTACATTGGCGGCGAGGACGGCGTTCCGCCCGCGGACTATAAGTTTTCCTGCTATCAAGGGACGCCGCGCGTGCTGCTGGTCTGTAAAAACCGCGCGGGAAAGTACGCGGACTACTACTATTTGGATCGCGATTTCCGCTTTTTGCCAATGATGGTGGGGGACGAGGAGCGCGCTTCGAGCGTGCGGCTCGCGCGTCCGCCGCATCTGGACGAAATGTGGAAACTGGCGGAAACGCTTTCTCAGGGAATGGAGCATGTGCGAATCGACCTGTATGATACGGATGCGGGCGTTCGCTTCGGCGAATATACTTTTTTTGACACGAGCGGGTTCTACAATGGCTACACGCCGCTGGGCGAGCGGATCATGGGCGAACACCTTCTCAAGGAGACGACTTGGCAGAAAAACACATCTACGAAGGCAAGCAGGACGAACCGGCGGCACAGCCGCACATCGAAACCGTAATACACAAAGGCGTACGGCGGATAAAGGCTTTCAAGAGGAACCCAAGAGGACTCTTTGTCTGGCTGGCGGAGCGCGGATGGTTCCGCTGGATGAGCGACGAGCCGTATATTCGCCATTTCTATCGTGCAAAAATGGGCGAGAAGCTCCATTTGGATCCGCCCATAACGTTCAACGAAAAGCTGCAGTGGCTCAAGCTCCATAACCGGGCTCCCCTGCAAAGTATACTGGCTGATAAAATTGCCGTACGCGATTATGTTGCGGAGAGAATTGGCGAACGGTACATAACGCCGTTGCTGGGCGTTTGGGAGAACCCGGACGAAATTGATTTAAACGCATTGCCGGAACGGTTCGTGCTCAAATGCTCCCACAACTCCGGAGGCGTCATCACGTGCCTCGACAAGGCTTCGTTCAACTGGGAAGGCGCAAAACGCGCGCTGAAAAAGCAGCTTGGCACGAACTATTACGCGACCGGCCGGGAGTGGCTCTATAAGGATATCCCCCCGCGCGTGCTCGCGGAGGCGTATATTGGCGGTGAGGGCGGCATCCCACCGCGGGACTACAAGTTCTTTTGCTTCAACGGCGTTGTCCGCGCGATGATCGTTTGTATGGATCGAACCGCAAGGCACGTGAGTTATTACTATTTCGACCGGGACTTTAACGCTTTTCCAATCAACCACCAGACGGTGCGGCGCCTCCGCGACGAGCGTGCGGGCAAGCTGGAAAAGATTGAAAAACCGCCGCATTTCGAGGAGATGCGAACGCTGGCGGAGACGCTTTCTCAGGGGATTTTGCATGTCCGCGTAGATTTTTACGATACGGCGGCGGGCGTGCGCTTCGGCGAATATACGTTCTTTGACTCGAGCGGGTTCGACGAGGACTTTACGAAAGAGGGCGCGAAGATCATGGGCGATTTTCTGCGTCTGGAGGATTTTTCTTAAGCATTCGGGTTCGGTTGCAGGAAGAAACGGCGCGAACGCCGAATACATGAGCAGAGCAGCGATACTTTACCGCTGCGGAAATTGGAAATCGAAGCACGGAGACAGGCTGACAAGCAGATTATCCTGCGCGGCTTTAGCAAGCGGCGCGGAAAACGTTGGGGGAACGCAGCGCACGCAACGGACAGGCTGAGAGCAACATGTTCGAAGCAGAGGAGGCGGCACCTTGAACGGAACGCAAACCCCTTTCCAGGATTTATTGGAAAAGCCGGAGCGATATGAAACCTACGCCCATCGGGACGGAGAGGGGCGAATCAAAACCTTGCTTCGAAACCCGCGAAGCGTATTCGTCTGGCTTGCCGAGCGCGGGTGCTTTCGCTGGATGAAGGACGAGCTGTACCTGCGGTGCTTTTACCGCGCCAAGATGGGCCGCAAGCTGAACCTTGACACGCCGCAGACGCTCAACGAAAAAGTGCAGTGGCTCAAACTGCACGACCGCAATCCGCTGCATGCCCGGCTCGTGGACAAACTTGGCGCGCGCGAGTATATTGCCAAGACAATCGGCGAAGGATGCCTGATACCGCTGCTCGGCGTGTGGAAGAATCCGAACAGGATCGATTTTAGCGCGCTGCCGGATCGCTTCGTGCTTAAGTGCTCCCATAATTCCGGAGGGACGATCATCTGCACGAATAAAGCGGCGCTGAACCGTTCGGCGGTTCGCCGGAACCTGCGCCGTCAGCTGCGGAAAAACTATTATTGGTTCAGCCGTGAGTGGCTCTATAAAGATGTTCCGCCGCGCGTGCTGGCGGAGACGTTTATTGGCGGCGAGGACGGGTCAATTCCGAAGGACTATAAATTCTTCTGTTTCCACGGTACCGCGCGTGCTATGATCGTATGCGAAAGCCGGACAATCAAGCACGTGAACTCGTACTATTTTGACCGCGAGTTCCGCCCGCTCTATGTGCACACGCGTACGATCCTAAAACCGGACGGCCTCGTGATTGAAAAACCGTCGCACTTTGAAGAGATGCGTAACTTCGCGGAACGGCTTTCGCAGGGGATGCCCTATGTAAGGATCGATCTGTATGATACGCCGGATGGAATTCGCTTTGGCGAATTCACGTTCTTTGGCAAGAGCGGCTTTGAATACGGTTATACGCTCGAAGGAGACGCTCTTTTGGGCAGTTATTTAAACTTGGAGGAGATTCATCCATGAGCTTGGAGATTTTCATCGGCGCTGATTTTGCGCCTGTCGGTACTGCGGAGGGAGAAATGCTTGCGTCCGGTCTCAGCGCTGCCTTGAGCGGCGCGGACGCGCGGGTCTTCTGCCTTGGTGGCAGACCGGCAGGCAGCGGTAACACAAGCCTTTCGGCGCGGGATATCTCGCGCGCGGCGGCGAGCCTGCACCCGACGGCTGTCAATCTGGGCTGTGCGGACGCGCTGCCAACGGAAGAACGCCTCAAAGAGACGCTTGCCGCTTTCCGTACGGCGGGCATACCCGCGTTTGGCGCGGGCGAGGATTTGGACGCGGCGGATCAGCCGCGCTACTTTGTAAAGAACGGCGTTCGCATTTGCTTTTACGCCGTGAGCGAGCATGGCGGGCAAACCGCTACGGAGCGCGCGGGCGGTGTGAACCCGCTGAACCTGCTCGATCTGGGCGACCGCATTCGGGACCTCAGGAGCAGCTGCGAGCGGCTCGTGGTATTCTATCGCGGCGGGCGCGAAGGCTATGCGTACCCGACGCCGGAGATGCAGCGCGTCTGCCGGAAGATTGCGGAGTGCGGCGCGTCTCTTGTGGTTTGCACGGGCGGGCGCATGATCGGCAGCTATGAAAAATGGGACAACGCGGTTATCATCTGCGGGCTGGGGGATTTCGTTTCCCCGGTGGACGGAGAAGCGCTGCTCGTAAAGTATGCCATTGGCGATTATGGCACGGAAGAAATCACCTTTGTTCCGGTGCTTCGCAAAGGCGGGGCGGCCGAATTGGCAAACGAGGAACGCACAAAAGAGATTCTTGAGTCGTTCGAGCGGCGCTCGCGGCGCGTACGCGTGCAGGGCTTTGTGGAAGCGCGCTACCGCGATTATGCCACTGACGCAAGGCGAGGCCTGCTGGACGCGCTGAATGTGCGCGAGATCGGCGCGCTCAAGAGCGCGATTGCTTCGGAATCAGACTGCGAACTGTTAGCGGAGGGGTTGCGTCAAGATGCGATATAGCGTTCTCGTACCGGTTTACAACGCGGGGAAATACCTGGATGTTTGCGTGCAGTCCGTTCTGCACCAGACGGAGCGGGACTTTGAACTCGTGCTTGTGGACGACGGTTCGACGGACGGAAGCGGTCAGGTTTGCGACCGCTATGCCGCGGAGCATCCCGGCCTGATACGCGTAGTGCATCAGCCGAACAGAGGGCTGATTATGACGCGCCGCGTGGGGATTTCTCTGGCGCAGGGCGAGTACTGCGTGTTTTTGGACGCGGACGACTGGCTGAAAAACAACACGCTCGCGGTCGTTCGGGAAACGATTGAACGCACGAACGCGGATATCGTGATTTACGATAATTACGATTATTACGAAAAAGAACGGACGATGGATCGCGTTCGCGTCGCGTTCGAAGACTATACGGTCTTTACCGGCGAGAAAAAGCGCGTAATTTACGAGACGCTGTATACTTCATGGCGGTTCAACAACATTTGGATGAAGGCCATCAGGACCCCGCTCTTGAAGGCCGACGACACGCCCTATGAGAAATTTGCCGACGATCCGCACGGCGAAGACCTGCTGCAGACGCTTTACCCCGTAACGCATGCGGAAACGATTGTTTACCGCGCCTTGCCGTTGTATTATTACAGGCGCCGTAAGGGGAGCATCTGCACGAGCGTTTCTTTGAGCACGCTGAGTCTGGAGCATGACGACCGCACGACAAGCCAGCTGCTCCATTACATGACGATCTGGGGAATGGATACGCCGGAGAACCGGAAACGACTCTACGCGCGGAAACTGAACTCGCTGATGACCGTGTTCTGGCAGTACTACCGCTGCGCAAAAGGCATAAAAGAAAAGCGCAGCGTGCTGAACGCCGGCTGGCCGGACTATATTGCGCCGTACTGTGAGGACGGTACGATTCGGGTTATGCCGCTCGCCAAACGGTTGCAGCTGCGTGCAATCGCGGGAAAAAGAATGTGCTTGCTGGACGGAATGAAGATGGTTGGCAAGCTGCTGAGGATGATAAAGCATGGCTCATAACGCACCGCTGGTTTCCATCGTTTGCGATACCTATAACCACGCGCCGTATGTACGCGCCGCGCTGGATAGTTTTTTGATGCAGAAAACGGAGTTCCCGTTTGAGATTATCGTGCATGACGACGCTTCCACCGACGGCACGGCGGACATCATACGCGAATACGAAGCGGCGCATCCGGACTTGTTTCGCTGCGTCTACCGCACGGAGAACATCTACCGCAAGGATCCAAAGATTCTGGAGCACTACGTGTTTCCGCTTGTACGCGGCAAGTATATTGCCATCTGCGAAGGGGACGACTACTGGACATCGCCGGACAAGCTGCAAAAGCAGATTGCTTACATGGAAGCAAACCCCGACTGCACGCTCTGCGTCTGCGGGGCGGACACCGTAGACCCTGCGGGAAACAAAACCGGCTCGCTCTCGCCGTATAACAAGGATACCGACGCGCCGATGGACGATATCATCCGCGGCAGCGGCGGGTTTGTGGCGACGGCGGGCATCGTGGCTCCCACCGCGCTGGCAAAAAACCGCGCGCCGTTTTGCGACCTTTCGGACGTGGACGACGCGGTGCTGCAGATATGGTTCGGCATGAACGGCAAAACGCATTACTTTGCCGAGCCCATGTGCGTCTACCGCAAGGCCGTGCCCGGTTCGTGGACGGAGACGTTCTTCTCCTCGAAGCATGCCGAACGCGTTTTGCACCACGAAGCGATGATTCGCGCGCTGGAAGCGTTTGACGCGGAAAGCGGCTTCCGCTGGCACGAATCGGTTGACTTTTGCATAACCCATCAACAAAAATACGAAATTTTACGGCTTCAAAACGACTGCGCCGCGCTGCGCAAGCCGCCGTTTCGCGCGCAGTACCTCTCCCTGCCGCTGCGCCGCCGCATCCGCATGCAGCTCACACGCTGGGGAATTTGGAAGGAAGGGAAGAACTGAGCATGGAACCGCTTGTCACTGTGATTCTGCCTACGCATAACCACGCGCCGTTTATCGCGCACGCAATCGAGAGCGTGCTCATGCAGCAAACGAGCTATCCCTTCGATATCTTGCTGCACGACGACGCCTCTACCGATGGCACCGCCGATATCTGCCGCCAGTACGCGGCAAAGTACCCGGAGAAAATTACGCTGATAGCGCAGACCGTGAACCAATACACCATCGACAGGCGAATCCAGTCCCATATTCTCATTCCGCGCGTCAAAGCAAAATATACCGCCATTCTCGACGGGGACGACTATTGGGTCGACCCGAATAAACTCCAGCGGCAGCTCGACTATCTGGAATCGCACCCGGACTGCACGCTCTGCATCGGAGCGGCGGATCTGGTGGACGTTAAGGACCGCGTGATCGGCCGCGGTGCGCCGTACGATGAGAGCCGGATTGTCGATCCGGCGGATATGATTCGCGGCGGGGGCGGGTTTACGGCGACCAATACGATCGTCATGCCGACGCAGCTGCTCAAGGAACTGCCTGC
>JBDKTD010000015.1:0-11874 GCA_039680365.1 Clostridiaceae bacterium | reverse complement strand
CAAGGCCACCTGTAAAAACGGGTGGCTTGTCTATCGCCATATGCCCTTGGTGCCAACATGCGCCTCAAGGTGACGTTTTCATGGTGTTCAGGCAAGACTGTTTACTTGTTTCGCCACTAAACCGCCCCTCTTACATGGCAGCTTGAACCCTTGCATTGTAAAAGCAAGGCGCTTTTATTGTTATAAACTCTGTTCCTGGATTCAGTACAAAGGGAATTTGCACCCACTTGCAACACCCTATAATTTCGCGCGATTGTGTCACTTCGTGAGGGTTTAGCCAGCTAAGCACTCACGGAATAATACAATTCGTGGGTGCTTTTTCTATGCAAAAAGCCCAAATTTCTGGGCTTTTCCGGGCTATTGCAGCTTAAGAGTTTTTCCGTCTGCACATTTCGCGCAAAACCGTTCAATACAATTGGGGGTAGTCTGCAAAACTTCAAGCAGCATGGAAAGTGGGTAAATGAGATGTTTCGAGAATATAACCCGGCTGAAACAGCAAAGCCAATATGCCGACGATTCAAGAAAAATGCGTCCAAACGAAACTGCTCAAATCCAAGGCCGGTGCAAACCGCCGCAGAAACTCAGAGTATAATATTAAAATAGCAAGCAAATCTACATCATATCGTCAATCACATCTGACCGAGTGGCAAGTGTTGCTTTGCGCCGTAAACGTCCCGGTCGCCGCAGGTGCCCGAGGAAACGTCCCGGTCAAATGTGATTTTAAAACCGAGCGCCGTATCGAAAAAAACGATGTCACAAATACGCGATTCCGCAATATGGTAGAGTACCGCGATCGAATCCTTGTTGATCGTTCCGCTTTCCTTTACCGCCAGATAAGCCGCCCGATCGGAAAACAGCACGTCCAGAGTGATCTGAAACGGGCCGCTGTTTTTTGAGCGGACGACGTCCGCAAGTTCATATAGACTGTATTCACGCATTTGGCTTCCACTCCTTCCAGTCGATTTCTTCTACCGGAAACAGCGTTTCCTCTTCGCCGTCCGTCAAAGGCATGAGATGGTACACAGAAAACTCATAGACACGCCCGAACGAAACATCGCTTGGCGCAAACGGGAATGCAAGGTTACCCGCGGTCGACTTTCTGCCGCCGTACCCGAAATGCAGCAATGTGGAACGCAACGTCGCGCATACGGCGTCCGCCGTTTCCTGCGTTTGCGCAAGCACTTCAAATACCAGCCCGACTTCGTGTGGCGTATCGAGCGCAAACTCGGCTTTGCCTAGCACGGCGTCCATTCCATAGTTGAAAAAATGGATCTCGTAGGCCTCATTTATAATGTCTTCATAATACTCGCGCACCTGCCGTTCGGCCGTCTGTTCGATCTGCCGCAGATTTTGTATCATCAGCGGGTCGCGCACGCCCGCCACCACAAACGTTCTGTAAGCGACGGGCATTGCACCCTCCAGCTTCACATAATACGGCTTCGTCTGTTCCAACCTGCTTCCTGTGACAAACACAGTGCGCTCGTCCATCGCCGTGAACGTACAGTCCGAAAGCTGCATCTCTATGCCCGGGCCGTGCAGGATATACGGGTGTTCTTTTTCATAAAAGGTATGCGCCGCAACCGAAAGCGGCGTACATGCGCGCGTCTGGGAAAGCGGTTCAATCAGAAACCCGTCCTCCGAAATTGTGCCCATCATGCAATCTTTCGTCGTACCAGGAATCGCGCAGAGCGCCGCACATTCAAGAATTTTGCCCATATGATATCCGTAGCGCAGCGGCATGCCGTAATAGGCCGCAGCAGCAGCAAACGGAGAAGGATCATACGCACGTCCGCAGATCACAAGCTGAAACCCGTCGTTCAGCGCGCGAAGGATCGGCTCGTGCCCCATCTGCGCGACGGTGCCGTTGGTCTGCTCCAGCCGCTCACGCGTCAACGGTTTTACGGTATGGTTCAGCGGAACAAGCGCGCCGTTTTCCAGGTCGGAAACGACGCGATCTTTGCCGATATCCGCCCATATGGCAGATGTTTTTATAGATTCCATGCCCTGTTCCGTCACGATATCATGGATGATGTGTAACGTATGCTCCACATGCGTGCGCGCGCCGGACCCGCCCGCCGAGCCAATTATCGCGGGTATACCCCGTTCATACGCCGCCTTGATCATCAAGGTTAGGTCGCGCTTCATCGCCGCATCGCTGACAATCGCCACACCCGCGCCGAGTTTGTGCGGCCCGGCATCCGTGCTGCCCGCGTCGACGACAATCGCGTCCGGCTTCTGCGCCAGCCCGCGCATAAACGATTCTTTCGGAAAGCCGTAGCCGAGAATCCCGCATGGCGATAGTATTTTAATCAGTTTTTTAGTCTGCATTATAATGTCTCCTTGCTAAAGAACATATCGAACTTGCTTCACCGAGCATATTCAAAAAGGATAAATAAGCGCAAAATATCGGATCAGCGACGGCATGACGCACATGACGCTGACGTATCGGATAAGCTGCAGCACGGCTACTTTCGGCGCGTCCCCACCGTAGTCCAGCGAGATCAGCGCCATATCGGAAACACCCGCGGGAATGGACGCGAACAAACTTGTCGCAAGATCCATATCGTTCGTTTTGTATATCCAGAATCCGAGCAGGTAGTTCATCAGCAGGCAGTTGACCACCACAAGAACGACAGGCAGCACAAGCGCGGAATACTGCGCCGCGCTATGGAGGTCAATTTTGATCCCGATAAAAATGCCCGCGCAGCACTGCGCAACCAGCTTTGCTTTGGAGGGAAGGCACGCCTCCTTACCCAACACGTTGAAAGTGGATACTGCGATCAACGATAGCAGCAGCGCGCCCGCCGGAATCGGCGAGATGCTGCCGAGCCAGCCGAACCCGCATAGCAGAAAGATTGTAATGATGCCTGGCTTCCAGGTGAACGGCCGACTTTGGAAAACCGCCCCGCTTACGGGACGGCCGTCTTTTGGCGCTTTCTCGCGCTTTGAAATGGCGATAGCCGCCTGTGGCAAAATCAGCACCGCTACAAAATAACGCACCAATTGCAGCATGGTCGTCTGGACGGGATTCGCCCCGATATCGGAACTGATGATGCTTACGTCTGTAATCCCGCCTGGAACGGACGAAAGTATGGACGTTGCAATGTCCAGCCCCGAAATCGTGTGAATCAATATGCCCGTGCCGAAACTTAAAACCAAAATTCCAAAGAAAAACTGTAGCGACGGCTTGATGATCGTCTTCAGTTGCTTCAGCGCTTCGCGGTCAATCCGAAGGCCGATAAACGCGCCGGACACGGCCTGTACGAAGATTTTTATCGGTTTCGGAAACGCGGCAATCCCCGTCAGGTTGGAAAACACCGCGGTAAAGATCAAAGCGCCGACCAGAGCACCGGCCGGCACCTTGATTTTATAGAATACATACGCGCCGATCGCGCCCACGGCGACCGTTAGGAAAACATCCATTCCCTGTCTATCACTTTCCTGTGCAATTACCTGAAAACACTTTTTTAGTGAGCTGCGACCATCTGCGCAAGCTGTTCGCCGAGCTGCACAAGATCAAGCCCTTTTGTAAACTGCAGGCAAGTACCGGACGGATAGCGCGTCCGTTCGATCCAGCTTTCCGGAATCCCGTCGCGGCCGTACATTGCCCCGAGGATCGCGCCGACAATCGCTCCGATCGTATCCGCGTCCCTTCCGAAATTCGACGCAAGAACCATTCCGGTGCGGAAGCTCGCATGCTCCAGCTTCAGGCAGGCAAACGCCGCCGGAACAGCCTCCGGCACGCTGGAAATCATACTCGCTCGGATACGCTCGTGCAGCGGCATCCATGCGTCAATAACCCGACCGCCGGACTGTTCTACGATATCCAGCGCGGCGCGCATATTTGCATACAGCCAGGAATCTTTGGGTATGACCGACAGCGCAGATTCGATGATCTCATCCATATCCGCGCCCGCCATGGCCGCTGAAACCGCCACGGCTACCGCCTGCGCCCCCCATATCCCATCAGCAAAATGACTCACGCATGCGTCGCGATAGGAAAGTTCGGATGCCCGCGTCAGGTCTCCCGCACAAAATACGCCGACAGGCCCAATCCGCATCGCCGCACCGTCGCTATTTGAATAAGTGCTGAACTTTCCGCTTTCGGGCGGCGTGATCCCCATGGAAAGATTCCGTATCGCCGTGATTTCGCTCGCTCCGCCACGCGGAAATTCGTCCTGCACGGAAACGTGTTTTTTCCAGGCGGCTACGACAGCATCCGTCGTGAGCTCGCCGTCCGTCTCAATCAGCGTCTGCGCCGTAAGCAGCGCAAATTCCGTATCGTCCGTACTCCATGTCGCTTTGCTTGTAAAATCCGTAATAAATCCGAAATTCACACGGTTGTCCTGATAGCGGGCCGCATCTCCGAGTGAGTCGCCGATTGCAAGACCGCAGAGGCTTCCGATCGCCCTTTTATTGAGTTCTTCCGGATTGTGTTTGAGTTGTTCTCTCGTTAGCATTTGTTTTAACTCCTCCGTTTATGAGTTCCAGATGTTCAGGTTTCTATAAGTCGTTCGCCCGATACTGAGCGAACCAAACCCGACCATTCCAGAACAGAATGTCTCATCTTTTACCAACAGCACGTCCTCACCGTCGACAGTAAGCGTCAACAGATCGCCCACAGCGGAGAATTCGACCCGGTATTGCCGATCGATCTGCCAGTCAAACGGCACATCGGCAAGCCTTTGAACGCCGAAATCATTTTTGTAGATCGCGACGGTTCCGCCTTCATCGAACCCGGCGAAGTATCCCCGCTCGATTCCGGAAGCGCGCACGGCGAGCAGATGTTGACCCCCGCAGTTCGGCGTCATATCGACGGCCACGCTCTGATCCTTTGCGAAATAATTACCGGTATAGCTAAAACTGTCTTCACACCGCGTGTGGCAGAGAGCGTCCCCGGCCTTCCGCCAGGCGGTGTTTGTATGCACAAACGGCGTTACCGAACCAAAGTCCACGCGCTGCTTGGAAAAATCTATGCTGTATCGCCCTTCCCCGCTTACGGAGAAGCCCGTCATCAGCGCACGTCCACACGAACGATCTGTTTTTCGTGAAAGCCCTTCCATAACGAAACCGATTTCATCGATAATCTCGCCGTTCGTATCCGGAACGGTAAAGCGCACTTCTGCCCACTCGCCCTGTGTCGGGCGTGTATAGCCGACGATCTTCGTTGTGCCGTTGATGGTGTGCACATATGGATTCAGGCCGATCATATCGCCACCAAGCCACTGATCGATAAAGAACCGGAAACACACGTCCTGCCCGCTGACAACCTGCGGGGAAAAGGCGGGCATATATCGCTCATCGCTGAAGTCGTCGCGCGTATAGAACGGTTTATAGTAGATTTTGCATTGCTGCGAGCGATACAGCTGACTGTATAGAATTTCCAGTGCGCCGCCGGTGGAGTCCGATTCGTCCGCATGGCGAATCTGGCAGATGCTTTCGTCGGACGAGTGAAAATTGTGCAGCGATCCCGGCAGTGCAAAATCGAAGTACAGTTCGCCCGGTTTGTAAGAGTTTTCAATTTGTTCCGGCGCGTTTTCACCGGCAATGCGATATCCAATCAGCGCAAGCTGTTTTGCGAACGTCGGCAGATCAAGGATGTTGAGGTATCCGGAAATTCCGGAAAGCACGATGCCGTCGTTGATCGGCGCGCGGTACTTTTCCGGAATTGCATCCAATCCGCAGGCAACACCCATCACAGTCCCTACGTTTCCTGCGTTACAATCCGTGTCCAGCCCACAGGTACATGCGATTTCAACCGTTTTTGCATAATCGCCTTCGCCGTACATCAGCGCAAGGATGCAGACGCCCGCATTCGGTATGATATGGCAATTGCCGGGGAATTTGGTCATGTTCCAGTCGCGGTTCAGCATTTCCATGCACGCCCGAAAGTCTTCCGGGTGATCCGTATAAAACGCCATAACGGAGCGGGTCACGCGGTAGTAATCGGACGATTCCGGTATGACAGAAAGCCCGGTTTCAATAATTCGCCTTACGTCAGGCGTGCGGAAGGCTTCTGAAATCGCCGCGCAGAAGAATCGTGCCCCATACAGGCCCTCGCCGTCATGGGAAACGCTGGCGGCGATTTCCCCGTAACGCGCGGCTTTTTCCGGATTGCAGGGGTTGACTAATCCGAACGTATCAATAAAGATCTGCCCGCCGATCTGCTGGGCAATGATCTCCCCATTTTGTCGAATTGAGCCGGACTGCGGTGCCGGAATGCCCGCGCGGAGATTGCTGTACGCCGTATGCTCGGTGCTGATGCCGTAACCGCCCCACCAGAACATACCGACGCCCTCACGTGCGTAATTCAGCCATGCACGGGCAACGTCTTCGGGCGTCGGTTCCCGATCGGTTGCGTCGTCCAGCAACGCCCGGATGAAATATGCGGGGCCGTTCGAATCATCGTCCGCGGCAAAAGTCTTATAGTTTTTTACGTACCGGTCAATATAGCCGTACGTCATTTGTATGCGTTCCATCGTCCAGATCGACGGCTCAACAGGAGCGCCGAGCCGAATGCCAACGCACTTGCCTAAGAATCCCGCGTAAACCTTTTCCAGATAATGCTCAGGAATCATGAGATCGTTTTCCCTTTCCCTTCGCCTCCGGGGCGGGGAGGCCGCATTCGTACGCGGCGCTCCCCGGAAGGCGGACATTGTTTGTTCGTTAACCGTTGCGTCTTTAGTGTCAGTTCAGGATACTGTTAGCATAATCGGTCACTGCCTGACCACCCATGCTCAGCCATTCCTGTACAAAATCGTCCCAGTCGGCGGCGGTCTTTTTGCCGGACACGAAGTCGGCGGAGAATTCCTTGTAAACCACCGTCGCCGCGTCCCAATCAGTCACGAGGTCTTCCGGAATCACAAAGGAATTGTCATAGCAACTGTGCGCTTTGACCATTTCGTATGCGTCATCCATAACGTCGTACGCAAACAGCGGTTTATCGGATTCGTATTCCATGCCCGGATCAAACGTTGCAACGGAATCATGGAAACGTGCCCACCACGTATTGTCCAGAATTCTGATCTTGTTGTCGGATGTGATCTCATACTGTTCGCCTTCGATGCCCAGTTTGTCCAGCATGGAACCCGCGGGGCCTGCCAGCCAGTCGAGTACGTCGAATACGATCTGCTTGTGGTCGGAGTACGCGCTGATCGCCCATCCGCGGGTTTCCTTATCAACGGCAATCGGTGTGAAGTAGCTGGATCCATCCGAACCTACCGCAGGCGGGAGTACCGTCAGCGTTGCGCTTTCGCCGTTGGCGGCAACGCATTTGTTTTGATACTTGCTTACAACGGTGTTCTGCGTTGCGAGGATAACGCCAGTTTCATTGGTATATAGCGCCTGCTCTTTATCCGAATATTTCTTGGAAAGATATTCGTTATCAAGAAGGCCGTTGGCGAACAATTTGGCATAGAACTCCAGCTTTGCGAGTTCGCTTGCGGTAATTTTTGTATAGGAGTAGGTGCCGTCGCCGTTTTTCACCCAAGTCTGTGTTGCGCCGAACGCCTGACCAAACATCATGTCAAGTTCCGCAAGGCCGTCCGAAGCGCCTTTTACCGTGATAGCAGAGTTGGAGGTGAACTTTTGGCGCAGCTCCGTAAAGAACGCATAGTAGTTGTCCACCGTCGGATTCGCGAGCAGCGCCGCGCCGGTTTCCATCTGGTTAATGAAGTCTGTGCGAACGACCGGAACCTGGCTTCTGGGGCTGGAGATCCAAAGCAGGTACGGATAATTCTCAATGCGCTGGATGGAGTGTTCTTCCAATGCGCCCTTCACATACTCGGAATTTTCGATATAGGGTCTGAGGTCCGTGAGAATCTGCTGTGTAATTGCAAACTGATAATCACCGCCCTGGAAGTAGATGAGGTCCGGAATTTCGCCGCTCTGCAGCAGCAGGCTCAAGCTATCGGCATAGCTGCCTTCCTGCATCGGAACGACTTCAAACTTCACATACTTGCCTTCTTTGGCCATTTCTTTTTCGATGCCGGTGAGCTCCGCGGCGTAATCATCATAGGACTCAATGGCCATCGTGATCACGCAAGGATTTTCGGCGGAATAATTCTCCCATGTTTCACTCGCTTCAACCGTTGCTTTCTCAGCGACGGGTTGTTCGGTGGCTTCCGTGGCGGTGGCTGTTTTCTCCGTTGCTTCGGGTGCGGTTTTTCCGGCACATCCCACCGCAAGCAGCATCAGTATTGCCGCCAGTAAAGACAAAATCCTTTTCATTGTTAACTTTCCCTTCCTTGTTTTATTCGCATTGCTCATTCTTTTACCCCACCGGAAAGCACCCCTCCAACGTGGTACTTCAGGACGATCGGGTAGATAAGCAAAATTGGTATCAGCGTAACCCAAATGGCCGCGGATTTCATTGCGTTCATGTCCAGTTGAGCGATAATGTTGTTGGCCGCGATGTTTTGAATTCCAATAATATTGGACTGGTCATTTTCCACAACGAATTTTCGCAGGAGCACTTGAAGCGTCGTATTTCCCCTGCTGCTGAGAAAAATGCTGGAGTAGAAGAACTCGTTCCACCTGGCTACAAAATAGAACATGGAAATCGTGATGACCGGTACCTTTCTAAGCGGCATGAATATCTTGAAAAATATCGTCAAATGTCCCGCTCCATCAAGTTTTGCGGCTTCAACGAACGACTGCGGCACCTCTTCAAAAAAGCGCATGAGAATGATGAGATAGTAAACACTGACGCTCTTGAAGAAAACCATCGACCATAATTTATCCAGCAAGTCGAGGTTCTTCATCAGGAAATATTCCTGCACCATACCGGGAATGACGATCATCATGATGATGAGGAAATACATAAATACGCGCTTGCCATAGAGTTCCGGCCGTGTCAGCGAGTACGCAGCGCTGCATGTAAGCAATACGCTCAGCGCGGTACCGACGATCGTGATAAATAGAGAGTTTCTCAGGCTGATCCAAACGAGATCGTTGCTCAGGATGACCTCAAAGTGAAACAGCGAAAACCCCTGTGGCAGAATATCCAGCCCCTTGACACGGAACGCCTGCGTCGGGTCGGACAGTGCGCGCGCCAAAAGGTTCAACATCGGCTGAACGATGCTTGCCGCAATCAAGAGGAGGATGCAGATGACTAAAATATGCGCAAAAGACATTTTGCTTTGTTTTTTTGTTTTATGCGAACGTGCCGCATGATTGCCCGTTGTTTTATTTTGCATTACCATGCGCCCTTTCCGGTCAGTTTCTTTGAAATCAGATGCGTCGTAACAACCAGGATCGCACCAACAATCCCTTTAAACAGGTTCGCCGCAGTTGCGAACGAATATTGGCTGTTTTGCAAGCCTATTCGATAGACGTACGTATCGATGATGTCGACCTTGCTGATAACGGCGTCGTTAGAAAAGTTGAGCACCTGTTCCAAGCCCGCGTTGAGCAAAAAGCCAATATTTAAGATTAAAACGGTGATCATCGTCGGTACCAAAGCGGGCAGAACGATCTTCCGGATGATCTGCACCCGGTTGGCTCCGTCGATTGCGGCGGCTTCATACAAAGCGTTGTCGATTCCCAGTATACCCGCGGAGAATATGATGGAATCCCAGCCGATGCTCCGCCATGCTTCCGAGAAGAACAGCGTCCAGCGGATGTTTGCCTTATTCGTTAAGAAATCGATCGGCTCAATGTTCGCCAACGTCAGCAGGCTGTTCACCGCGCCAGTGCGACCCATAAATGAAAACCACACGCCCGCGATAACGACCCAGGATAAAAAATGCGGCAGATAGGAAATCACCTGAATGGATTTTCGGAAGGACGATCTCCGTAATTCGTTCAGTATCAACGCAAACAGAATTGGAAACGGAAAATACAGCACGATTTTCATGAAGCTGATGATAAGCGTGTTCTGCAATATCCGCCAAAACATCGGTGTTGAGAAAAGCTTTTCGAACCATTTCCACCCGACGAAAATATCGTCGCCCATGATCCGGTAGTCATAAAACGCCAGCTTCATGTTGATAATCGGAACCACATGAAAGATGATGAAGTACGCCATCGTAGGCATCAGCATTAGATAGAGCATGTAATTCTCGCTGAAAATACGCTTTGCCCGGCTGAGACGTCTTTTGTTTATAGCTGTACGATTCGGTAAAGCCCGACCGTTATTTGGTTTCATTTAGTCGCCTCCCCGCTCATTTGCTTAGATCCAGAAGAATCCATTTTGCCGCTGCCAACGCGTCGTCTGCAACAAAGTCTGGCTGCAATGTCTTGCCGCGCCGTTTCACAATTTCAAGGCTATTTTGGCCCTGCCCCGTCAGCACAAGGATGCTCTTTGCACCAGCCGTTTTTGCCATAATAATATCGCTTTCGTAAATATCGCCCATCACATAACTCCCGGCTAGATTAATATCGAACTCCGCCTCGGCCTGCTTTAAAAAATAGACCGATGGTTTTTTACAGTTGCAATGCTGGATGCGCAGATGCGGGCAGCAGTAAACTTTTGTAATTGCTACGCCCGAACTTTGCAATTCTTCCAATATGCTCTCCGTTTTCGCGTCAAAATCCGCCTGTGTCAGCATTCCTTTTGCAATGCGGCTCTGATTCGTCACAAAAAAGATGCTGAGATTGGCGGCGGCTATCAGCCGCAATGCTTCAATCGAGAATGGGTAGAACGAAAAATCTCGAATATCGCCAAGCGATTCTCCACCAAGGGTCCCTTGGAGGTCGAAAAACACAGCTGTCTTCCGGGTTGCTCCGCTCACTTGTCCGCCTCTGTTTGTTTTGGTACAGGTGCCGTTGAATTGCCAATTACAATGTGCCGGTCAATTCGTACCTCCCGCGGTTCGTCGCGGTAAGCGCCACTGTAACGCGAGAGGAATAGATTCATCATCTGTTGCGTCGTTTCTTCAACATTGAGGTCTACGGTTGTCAGTTTTAGGGAATCGATTCCATTGTAGTCAATATTATCAATGCCCGTGATCGAAACGTCGTTCGGGATGGAAATCCCGTGCTCCCGGAAGAATTGCATCACACCAAGCGCAATCAGATCGTTGGCGCAGCATACGGCGGTCGGTCTGTGATCGAGCGCGAGATAGTAACAGCCAAATTTGTATCCGGCTACTTTTGAAAATCCCATTTCAAAGCAGTTGTCTTCATTAAATTCAATGCCGTGTTCCTGCAGCGCCAGCATATATCCATGTTTTCTGCCAATCGATACGGAAGACTCTGTCGGTCCGCCGACAAAGGCAATATGTCTGTGCCCCAATCCGATCAGGTGGTTTGTTGTTAAATACGTGCTTTGGTTTTTATTTGCGTGCACAAGGTCAAACGGGGCGCCTTCGTAATAATTCGCCAATACAACCATAATATTGGCGCGTTCAAGCGCTTCTACCAGCTCCTTGTTTTTTGTGTGAATCGACCAGAGAAACAGGCAAGCGACCTGGATTTCCTGTGCGGCACGAATCGCATGGATCGTCTCTCCAATCTCTTCGTTGGTGTTATACAGCATCACCATGAAGTTACCGTCTTTCGCCAGCATCTGCACGTTCCGTACGATTTTTGCATAAAACGGGTTGGCGATGTCCGGTACTACGACAAAAATCACATTACTGCGGTTCGTCCGCAGGGACCGCGCGTATGGGTTCGGGCGATAGTCGCACATCTGCATCGCCTTTGCTATGACGAGCGCTGTTTCATCGCTGACGTAACCGGAACCGTTCATATATCTTGAGACGGTCGACTTGGAAACGTGTGCAATCTCTGCGACATCGGAAATTGTAATTTCTTTGTTTCTTTTTTCCATGTGTATGCCTCTTGATAAAATAGAAAAGAGTGAATGTGGAATCGTTTCCCTTATTATCGGGGACTGAAAGCGAGGTGTCAACGGTGGAACTGTTCCATCTT
>JBDKTD010000124.1:0-4062 GCA_039680365.1 Clostridiaceae bacterium | reverse complement strand
GGGGGAAGCCTCCGTCTGGCCGAACACGATGGTGATTTCGTTCATATGCATCTTGTCCACCACGTCCCGCATCACGCTGACGGGGCACGGGCTTCCGGCCATGATGCCGGTGCGCATGTACGAAAAGTCCGTCTTGGGAAAGTCCGGGTGCTCGAGCAGCGCAATAAACATCGTCGGCACGCCGTGAAAGGCCGTAATGTGCTCCTGATGGATGCAGGCCAGCGCGGGCTTTGGCGAAAAGTACGGCAGCGGCAGCATGGTGGAACCGTGCGTCATGCAGGCGGTCATCGCCAGCACCATGCCGAAGCAATGGAACATCGGCACCTGAATCATCATGCGGTCGGCGGTGGAAAGATCCATCCTGTCGCCGATGCACTTGCCGTTGTTGACGATGTTGTAGTGCGTCAGCATCACGCCCTTGGGAAAGCCCGTTGTGCCGGAGGTATACTGCATGTTGCATACGTCGTGCGGGTTAACCGCGGCGGAAAGGCGGCGCACCTCCTCGACGGGCGTTTTCTCCGCGCGGTGAAGGAATTCTTCCCATGTTAAGCAGCCCTGCTGGCGGTAGCCAACGGTAACGACGTTCCGCAAAAACGGAAGCCTATACGCGTGCAGCGCTTCTCCGGGGCGGGTGTTCTCCAGTTCCGGGCAAAGCGAACGGACGATGCCCGCGTAGTCCGAGTCCCGGTAGCCCTGTTCGAGAATCAGGGTTTGGGTGTCCGACTGCTTGAGCAGATACTCCGCTTCGTGAATTTTGTATGCAGTGTTGACCGTAACGAGCACCGCGCCGATCTTGGTTGCCGCCCAGAACGCTATGTACCACTGCGGCAGGTTGGTGAGCCACACGGCCACATGGCTGCCCGGACCAACGCCAACGCTGACGAGCGCGCGGCAGCAGGCGTCCACATCCTCGCGGAATTCCGCGTAGGTGCGCGTGTAGTCGAGAGTGGTGTACTTGAAGGCGTACTGATCTGGAAACTCCTCCACCATTCGGTCGAGCACCTGCGAAAAAGTCGCGTCGATGAGGATATCCTTGCGCCAGACAAAGCTGCCCGTGCCCGCGTTGTTGCGGTAGAGATGCGGTTTGCCGCGCGCGGGCGTGCCGAAACGCTGCATGTAGTTGGCAAAATGCGCCAACACGCTCTCAATATCGTCCAGCTCCGGCATCCACTGCGGATCCCACTCCAGCGAGATAAACCCGTCGTAGTTAATCGACGAAAGCGCCGTCATGAGCTCCGCCATCGGCAGTTCGCCTTCGCCCGGCAGGCAGTATACGCGGACGCCGTTTTCCGGCGCGGAGTCCTTAACGTGCACGTGCTTGACGTACGCGCCGAGGTTTTTGATGCTGGTTTCGGGCGATTCGCCGTGGTCGAAGTACGGATGATGCAAATCCCAGAGCGCGGCGAGCGTATCGCTTGAAAAGCGCATGAGAAAATTTTGTAAGAGCGCGGTATCCGAAAACGCGCCGACGGTTTCGATTAATAACGTTACCCCGCGTTCTTCGGCATAGGGCAGCGCGATTAAGACGCGTTCGTAAGCGGCGGAAAGCCCCGCTTCGGAAGCGTCGAACGCGCGGACGCGAACGTACGGAATTGAAAAATCGTGTGCAAGCCGCACGCAGGCAAACAGCTCCTCTTCTTCACTTGCATTACCGGAAGAGAGGTCGCAGACGGAATCCAAACAGGTGAGCCGAATGCCCTCGTCAAACAGCGCGCGGACGGTTTTACCCGCGCTTGCGCGGCAAAACGGCGCGCCGTCCTCCGTCCAGGGCGTTCCAATCAGCCCGTGGAGTTCAATGCCCGAATAGCCGACCGTCTTTGCGGCGGCACGGAATTCGTCCCAGGAGTACGCGTTCCAGGCGCGCGTAGAGAACGACAGTTTCATCTTTTACCGCCTTCCCGCTGCGACAGCCTGGGTCTGGCGGAAGTCAAACGTTTCATGTTCGCCCGCCCTCCTCGTACACGATCTTGTTGAGGGCGCTCAGGTACGCGTGGATGCTCGCGCCAATAATGTCCGTGGAGATGCCGTTGCCGGAATAGAGCTTGCCGTTTGCGCGGAGGCGAACCAGCGCCGAACCCATTGCCTCGCGCCCCTCCGTGACCGCCTGAATCTGAAAATCGTCCAACTCGTAATGGTGGCCGATGATCTGCTCAACGGCTAAAAATGCGGCGTCGATCGGCCCGTCGCCAAGGCCGAACCCCTGCTGGGTCTTGCCCTGCCGCAGGAGTTTGATGTGCGCCGTGGCGGTCATGACGTTGCCGCTGTTGATCACATAGCTCTCCAGCGTATAGGTCGGCGGCACTTGAAGCGCGGCGCTTGCCACAATGGCGTCGAGCTCTTTTTCGCCGACGTCCTTTTTATCCGCTATACGCAAAAACGCGTCGTAAACCTTTGCCGTATCCTCTTCCGAAAGGTCGTAGCCAAGCTTTTTGACCAGAGACGCAATCTCCGAAATGGTGCTTGCGGTGGAGAGCCGTACGCTTGCGTCGGTCTGGCGCTGTACGCTGTTGTCGTACGGGGTTACGGAACCGTTTCGCGCGCTGACCATCCAGCGTACCTGCCCTGCGGTTCGGCTGAGCTCGGTCATAGCCAAGCCCGCGTCGAGGCCAAGGTCCATGCCGCGCGCGCGGAGAATCCCCGCGAACGTCTCTAACGAAAGCTGTCCGTCGTCGCCAGCGGACGTCTTGATCAGCCTGGCTCCGGCGGCAATTGCGCTCATGGCGCAGGCGGCCGAAAGGCTCAGCGCGTCCGTGCACTGCACGCCGACGAGCTTGCTCTTGAGCGACGGTGCGTTTTGCATCGCTTCCGCAACAAACGCTCCGAACGCTTCCGGCAGCATGCCGTCCGAACCGTCGCAGAGTGTGATTGCGTCTGCTCCGGCGGAAGCCGCCGTTTCCAGCGCGTGGTATAAAAAGTCCTTATCGCTTCTGGTTGCGTCCTCGGCGCAGAATTCCACCTCGGGGCAAAGCGACTTTGCGTACGAAACCAGCTCGCCAATGAGTGCGAGCATCTGATCCGGCTTCTTGTGGCAGATGTATTCCATCTGCGCGGTGGACGTCGGAGCCGAAATCATCAGGCAGGGTTTTGCCGCTTCGCGAACGGCGCTCCATGCCAGCATCACGCCTTCCTTGCTCAGCGAGCAGGGCATAACCAGCCGGCTCTCTTTAACGGCGGCGGAGATCGATTTTACCAGCAGTACGTCCGCTTTTTCATTCTGGATTTCCCATAGCTCCACGCCGTACAGTCGCAATCGATCCAGCGAGCGCGCGATCTCCAGTTTTTCGCGGAAGCTGAGCAGTTTTTCGGTGCGTTTCGCTTCCAGCCGCAGGGTCACATCGGAAATATACAGGTGTTCCATGGCGTTTCTCCTTCCGGTCCTCGGGCGGCGTTTAAAAAAATATCCTCAAAGTCCGTCGAAAACGGCGGCTTTAAGGACGTGCCGTCAGGATCTGATGAAAAGAAGTCCGCTCCTTTTGAAGAAGCGTAACTTGACTTGGCAAAAAGGGATTTGTTGGATGGTAACACAGGCTCTGCATTCATGTCAATATATGATATACGAAATTGAAATTCCTTTCGCAAAAACCGCGGTTTTCCGCTTGAAACCCGCTCTTTTCAAAGCGGTTTGATTGCGCGGCAATAAAAACAACAGTATAATACGGATATGCAGAAAGCCGAATCGATCAAAGAACGAATTTCTTCTATTCTTCTGGATGACGATCAGCGGTATCGGTTCCAGTTCCTTTGCGTATACGGCCTGCTTTCGCTGATCTCCGGCGGGATGACGTTTGTCAACATCCTGACGCGTAAAGGCGCGCTCACCTGGTCGACGCTGATCTTCGCCGTGCTCTGCGCGGTTGTTTTTTTGCTTTTGCTGCGCCGTAGAATCCCGCTTGGCGTTTCCAAGGGAATCTTCGTTGTCAGCTTCTACATTCTGTTAACGTTCTTTATCGTCAGCGGCAATCCGGACGGGTTCAGCATTCTCTGGGTCTGTCTGCTGCCCGCTTGCGGTCTATTAACCTTTGGCCGCAAGGGCGGAACGCTGCTCTGCCTCGGCATGCTGGC
>JBDKTD010000185.1:0-4424 GCA_039680365.1 Clostridiaceae bacterium | reverse complement strand
ATAAGGAATATATAATATGTTAATCATTGGTGAAAAACTCAACGGATTTATACCCGCCGTCGGCCGCGCCATCAAAGCCCGCGACGAAGCCTTTTTAATCTCGCTCGCCAAAGCGCAGGAAGAAGCGGGCGCGGAATATCTGGACGTCTGTGCGGCGGTCGATAACGACGTTGAAATCGAAACGCTCCAATGGCTCGTTCGTCTGGCCGAGGACAATACCAGTCTCCCCGTCTGCATCGACTCGCCAAATCCGCAGGCGATTGCCGCCGTGATTGGCAGCTGCAAGCGCGAAGGGGTTGTCAACTCCGTTTCGCTGGAAACGGGCAAGGTGGAAACCATATTCCCTCTGATTGCGAAAACGAACTGGAAATGCGTCGCCCTGCTCTGCTCCAGCGAAGGAATCCCCAACGGCGTGGAAGAGCGAATCTCCATCTTCGAGAAGCTCGTCATCAAGGCCATGGAATACGGTATTTCGGAAGACCGATTACTGATCGACCCCATCGTGCGCACGCTTTCCACCGATGACGATGCGTTTGCAACCTTTGCCGAATGCACGCGGGAAATCCGCAAGCGTTCCGATCACGTAAAAATCGTCAGCGGACTATCCAACATCTCCTTCGGTCTGCCCGCACGCTCCTTAATCAACCACGCGTTTCTTGTGCTCGCGATGCAGGCGGGCATGGACAGCGCCATTCTCGACCCACTTGACCGCGAGATGATTGGACTGGTTTCCGCCGCCGAGATGCTCCTTGGTCGGGACGAATACTGCATGGGCTATATTACGGCGTTCCGCGAAAACCGTATCGGCCCTAAAAAAGAATAGATTTATCAGCGAATCATCTTTTCAGAACGAAGAAACGTTCAGGAGGCGCCCTTTGGAACAGGTCAACGATAAAAGCGAACAGAATAAAATGATAGAAGAGATTGCGGCCGCGATCTCCTTCGGCAGCGTTAAAACGATTTCCGATCTGGTGCAGAAAGCAGTTGCGGCAGGCACGGAACCCATGGAGATTCTCAACCGCGGCATGATTGACGCCATGAGCGTCGTTGGCGAGCGGTTCAGCCGAGGAGAAGCGTTTGTGCCGGAGATGCTGATCTCCGCGCGCACCATGAAAAAAGGCGTGGAAACGCTCAAGCCGTACCTTAGCAGCGGAGCCACAGGCGCGAACGGCAAAGTCGTGATCGGCACCGTTGCGGGAGACATGCACGATATCGGCAAGAACCTTGTCGCGCTGATGATTGAAAGCGCGGGCTTTGAGGTGATCGACCTTGGGGCGGACGTCTCCGGCGAACGCTTCGTCAAGGCCGTCTCCGAGCAGCCGAACGTCAAGGTCGTCGCGCTTTCCACACTGCTCACTACGACCATGCCTTCCATGAAGAATATTGTCGCTTCCCTCAACGCACTGGAAAACCGCGCATCGTTCCACGTAATGGTCGGCGGCGCGCCGATTACGGAGGAGTTTGCCAAATCGATTGGCGCCGATTCCTACAGTGCGGACGCGGCGAGCGCGGCTGCCAAAGCGAAAGCTTTCGTGGCGTGATTTGTATGAAGGACACGTTTTACGTCCATTTTGAACCGGATCAAGTCAGCGTTTCCGTTCCGGCGGGAACAAGCATTGCCGACGCCGCAAAACGTGCCGGTGTATTTCTGGACGCGCCCTGCGGTGGAAACGGAACCTGCAAAAAATGCGCGGTAACCTTGAAAACGCCAGAAGAGACGAAAACCGTGCTCGCCTGCCAGACCGCTGCTACTTCGGACTGTATGGTGATCCTGCCCAAGAACGCTTCCCTTTCCGCGCTTGAACAGGGCGCAAGCCGAACGGTGGATTGGAAGCCCTATCCCAACGCGAGAACGGATTTGGACGGCGCGTGCTTTGCCGCGTTCGACCTTGGAACCACGACGATCGTCTGCTACCTGCTCGACGCAAAATCCGGCGAAGAGCTTGCGGTGCAGAGCGCGCAGAACCCTCAGGCGGCGTTTGGCGCGGATGTCATCGCGCGCGCTTCCTATGCGCTGGATCATGGCGGAGAAGCGCTGCGAAATTGCGCGCTTTCCGCGCTGAATAGTCTTTTGCGCTCCGCTTGCTTAACGGCTGGCCGAACGGCGGAGCAGGTCGTCCTCGCCAGCATCGTAGGCAACACGATCATGCAGCACCTGCTGTTGGGGTATCCCATTGAGTCGCTTGTCCGCGCGCCGTATGTCCCGTTTCGGAGCGACTTGCGGGTCATACCCGCATTGGAACTGGGTTTGGACGCGCACGATTCTTGCGATGTGCTGCTTCCGCCCGTGATCGGCGGTTTTGTAGGAGCGGACACAGTGGGCTGTTTGAGCGCGACGGCTTTTGATGAGCGAAAAACGCCAGCGCTGATGATCGATATCGGCACCAACGGCGAACTGGCGCTGACGGACGGAACGCACATGGTAAGCTGTTCCACCGCCGCCGGTCCCGCGTTTGAAGGCGCGAATATTTCGCGCGGCATGCGCGCTTTTTCCGGCGCAATTGAACATGTCTGGCTGGAGAACGGCGCGTTTCGGTTCAAAACGATCGGCAATCTTCCGCCTGTTGGCATCTGCGGCAGCGGGTTGATCGAGCTTGCGTCGCTCCTCTCCGACGAAGACGTTATCGAAGAAGGCGGCAGGCTCGCAAGCAACGGCGCGCTCGGTGAGCGAGTTGTTCTGGATGAAAGCGGCAAGCCCGCTTTTCTGGTTGCCGAACGCGGCGCCGATGGAAAACCGATCCTGCTGACGCAAAAGGACGTCCGCGAACTGCAGCTTGGCAAAGCCGCCATGCGTGCGGGCGTGGAAACGCTGCTCGACGCGCTTTCGCTTACGGCTGATCAGATCGAGCAAACGCTTCTTGCAGGCGCGTTTGGCAGCCACCTTTCCCCCGCCGCGCTCTGCGGCATTGGGCTCTTGCCAAAGGAGCTGGAAGCGGACGCAACGAGCATCGGCAACGCCGCGGGCGAAGGCGCAAAGCTCTACCTGAGTAACTACGAGTTGTTTTTACAGACGGAGGCGCTGGCGAAACAAACCTCATATATCGAGCTCACGCTCGACAAGTGCTTTACCGACCGCTACGTGGATGCCATGTCGTTTCCACGGGACGAACAATAGCCTGTTAATTTGAGACGAACAATAGTCTGTTAATCTTAGACGAACAATAGTCTGTAAATTTTGAGACGAATAATAGTCTGTTAATCCTAGACAAACAATAGCCTGTTAGTTTAACTAGAAAGACGGAATCGAATATGCGCATTACGGACAAGATCAAAAGCCACAGCAAGCTCTCGTTCGAAGTTTTTCCGCCCAAGACGGACAAGCCTCTTGAGCCTTTGCTGGAAACGTTGGAAAAGCTCTACAAGTTTCGACCAAGCTTTATCAGCTGTACCTACGGAGCGCTTGGCTCCAACAAAGGCCGCAATCTCGAAGTGGTTGAGAGCATTCAAAAAAGCGGCGTTTGCGAAGCGCTTTCGCATTTTACCTGCGTTGGCAATACGCGGGAGGATGTTTTAACAGCGCTTGCGGAATACCGCTCGGTTGGCGTAGAAAACCTGTTGGCATTACGCGGGGATTTTCCGAAAGGAGCAAAGAAAGTCACCGGCGACTTTGCGCATGCCAACGAGTTGATTGAGTTTATACTTCAAAACGAACCTTCGCTCTGCATTGCCGCGGCCTGCTACCCGGAAAAGCATCTGCTTGCCGAATCGCTGGAGCGGGATATCGACATGCTGCTCAAAAAGCAGGATGCGGGCGCTTCGTTTCTGATGACGCAGCTTTGCTACAGCGTGGAAAATTACCTGCGGTTCTTGGAAGCCGCGCGGAAACGCGGGGTTACTCTGCCGATTATCGCAGGAATTCTGCCGATTCTCAAGCCGGATGGGTTGGTGCGCATGACGCTAAGCAACGGCTGTTCCATCCCGAAGGAAGTAGCGGCGCTGGTCGGTCGGTATGGCGAGGATGAAAAGGCGTTTCGTGCCGCAGGGCACGCGTATATCGTGGAACTCGTGCAAAAGTTCATGGAAGCGGATGTCGCCGGGATCCATCTCTATACGTTGAACCATTTTGAGGACGTCGCCGCGCTGGTAAGGGATACGGGTCTCTGTGACGCGCAATAATGCGCGTTCACTCGCAGTCCTTTTCGATTTGACATTATTAAGATATAATGAGTTGTCTGATATTCTATTTTATAGAGTATCAAAAATAATAGAGCAGATATTGCGCTTTCCCGATATTCTATTTTTATAGAATATCAAAAATAAATAAGCAGAGTAGATATTGCGCTTTCCCGATATTCTATTTTAATAGAATATCAAAAATAAATAAGCAGAGCAGTATTGCGCTTTCCCGATATTCTATTTTTTTAGAATATCAAAAATAACTAAGCAGAGTAGATATTGCGCTTTCCCGATATACTATTTTTATA
>JBDKTD010000276.1:0-4359 GCA_039680365.1 Clostridiaceae bacterium | reverse complement strand
GAGGGGCTTCTTTTCAGCAATAACAGGAGTTAATCGCAAGCGCTGCGGATTCGGTTTCGAGCAAACGATTGCACAAGTTTGAGCGGAATGCGGGCGGTGATGCACAAATAGATGAAAAGACCAGCTTCCAGCGACACGAAAGGTTGACGATTATTAGCATATAAGGTAAAATTACGCTTATAATTTCGTTCGACTTCGAAAAAATAAAGGAATATGGTGCGTCAACATGCGGGATAACGGGAGCAGAGAAGAGGAGAATGTGTATCTTCGCTATAGGAAAGAAGCGGCTGTGGATTTACCCGCATTGACCAGCAGGGAAGGCGCGGCGGAATTGCTCGGCATTTCGCCGGAATCTCTGCGGGACTATGAGCGCGGGGTAACCAAAACCGTACCCGCCGACATCGTTCTCAAGATGTCCCATATCTACAACGCGCCGGAAATTCGCAACTATTACTGCCGCAGCGTCTGCCCGATCGGCGAAAAATATACCCCGAAGATCGACGTGGATCAGGTTGAAATCGACCGGCTGACCCTCCGGCTGCTGAACGCGTTCCGCAATATTTCTTCTATAAAAGATACTTTGGTGGAGATCGTCGCGGATGGCATCATCGACGAAAGCGAGCGTCCCGCACTTTCAGAAGTGCTCGATACGCTGGACGCAATCTCCGTGCACGCGCAGGAGCTGCGCGTCTGGGTGGAAAAGCACTTAAGGTAAAGTATCGTTT
This sequence comes from Clostridiaceae bacterium, assembly GCA_039680365.1. Taxonomy (GTDB): domain Bacteria; phylum Bacillota; class Clostridia; order Christensenellales; family CAG-138; genus UBA7703. The sequence goes on along the minus strand of JBDKTD010000276.1, from coordinate 3,634 downwards.
GCGCAATCAAAAACCCTCCGAATGGCTCGGAGGGTTTTTTGCGTTACAGTGTTTTCAGATAAGAAAGCAGCTCGTCAAACGGACACACGATCCGCTCGACCGCCGGGTGGTGGTAAAACACGCAGAAACCGCTTGTTCCGTCGAACGGCGCGGACGTTTCCGACCAGAGTAAAATGCGCTTGTTGGCGGAAGTCGCAATGGAGATCCCCAGCTCGGCGTGTGTGCCAAACCGTCCCGGAAGCAGCAGAACGACCAGCTCCGCGTCCATAACGGCCTGCGCTTCCGTTGCGGCGACAACGCGCTTGCGTTCCGGCGGCTCGGCGGAAACGTCCCCGTGCTTTGTCCAGTCGTAGGTGCGTTCATGCCCGCGGGAGGTCAGCGCCTCCGCGACAAGGTTTACTTTTTCGGCGTTCGGCACGCCGCTGGCCACATAAAACTTCATGATTGCTCAGTCGTCAAAGTCTTCGTCGCAGGAGCAGACGCCGGGGACGGCGCCTTGGGCAAGGTCTTCCGCGCGGAGGCCCGGGCCGGGGTCTCCAATCATCCAGTGCTTGCGGCAGAGGCCGATGTATTTGTCTCCCGCGCCGAGGACGACCTGTTCGCCTACCTTGGTGATGCCGCCCAAGCCGTCGAGACGGGCGTTATTAGTCGCTTTTTTGCCGCACCAGCAGATTGTCTTGACTTCCTCAATGGTGTCCGCACGCGCAAGCAAGCGCCCGCTGCCGGGAAAGAACTCCCCGCGAAAATCGGTCTTGAGGCCGTAGCAGATGACCGGCACGTCGTAGTCGTCCACGATGGGAATCAGCGAATCCACTTGTTCGACGGAGAGGAACTGCGCTTCGTCTATAATGATGCAGTCGTATTCGTGCGCGCGCACCGCGTCCCAGTCGTTCTGGTCGTACAGGATGCACTCGGCCACCAGCCCGCTGGGCGAGCGGATGGTATAGGTGCCGTCGCGCGTGTCTACGCCGGGCTTGACGAGGAGCGCTTTTTTGCAGCGCTCCTTATAGTTGTACCAGACCATAATGGCGTTGGCGGTCTTGCTGGAGCCCATCGCGCCGTAACGGTAGTATAGCTTTGCCATCTTGTGGGGAACCTCCGTAGCGTATTGTGTTGGAAGGAATGAGTCCGGCGCCGTGACTGGCGGCGCCGGATGACGGGAAATGGAAGGAGCAAGTCTCAGCGGCGACCCTTGTCGTAAGGGATGCCTTCCGACTTCGGCGCGCGAGACTTCTTGCTGGTGAGAATCAAAAGGATCATGGTGACAACGTAAGGTACCATCAGATAGAGGTATTCGCTCTGCTTGATGTTTTCAAAACTCGGCAAAAACGGCAGGCTGCTCGAGTAAGAACCGATGATTTTGAACAGCGCAAAAAACAGCGAAGCGCCGAGGATGTTCCAGGGCTTCCAGTTGCCGAAGATCATAACCGCCAATGCGAGGAAGCCATAGCCTGCGACCGAGGACTGGAAGGTGGAACCCGCCGCAACGGTATACGCTACTCCGCCGATACCCGCGAGCACGCCGGAAATCAGAACGCCGGAATAACGCATGCGGTAAACGTTGATGCCAACCGAATCCGCCGCTTGCGGATGCTCGCCGCAGGCACGCAGACGCAGACCGAAGCGCGTCTTGTACAGAATGACGACTGCTAAGATAAACAGCAGCAGCGCAATCGGCGTTGTAAGATAGAAACTCTTAAACAGGAAGTTCTGGAAGAACGTATCCTTGGCGGCAACGCCGAGCGTTTCCTGCGTGATGCGCGCCCATGTGGGAATGATGATGTTGGTTTGACCCTGTCCCTGCACCGCCCAGGTGATGGCAATGGCCATGGCGGGCGCCATCATGTTGAGTGCGGTGCCGCCGATGGTCTGATCCGCTTTCAAACTCACGGAAGCGAACGCCAGAAGCAGTGAAAACAGAGAGCCGATGACCGCCGCAACCAGAATGGCAATCAGCATGCCGAGCTGCGGCGCGGTTTCGCCGATGGTTGTGCTTTGATCAAGCGCGCGAAGCGTCAGGCAGGCGCAGAGCGCGCCGATGACCATGATGCCTTCGAGAGCGATGTTGATCACGCCGCTGCGTTCGCTGAACATGCCGCCGAGCGCGACAAGCAGCAGCGGAATGCTGAAGAGGATTGTTGCGCTGAGAATATCGGACAGGATTTTCATTTTCTATTCGCCTCGCTTTCGACGCGTGCTTGATTTTCGGGCGGCTTGACGGCGGGGGCGTCATGCAGCGTAAAGTCCTCCTTGGGGCGGATCCATTTTGCAAAGATGTTCTTCAGCAGCAGGGAGAACGCGGAGAGGTAGAGGATTGCCGCCACAATGATATCGATAATCTCGCGGACGAACTCCGGCTGCATCGCGTCGCCCCCCACCTGTATATAGGAGATAAACAGCGCTGAGAAGATCGTTCCGACCGGATCGGAGGAAGCTAACAAGGCAACGGGAATGCCGTTGAACCCCATGGGAAGCAGCGCTTTTGCCAACGAATACTGGCCTGTTCCGGCAAGGTAGTACAGGCCGCCGCCAATGCCCGCCAGTGCGCCGGAGATCACCATAGAGAGCACGATGTTCCGCTTGGCGTTGATGCCGGCGTAGACGCTCGCGTTGCGGTTGTAGCCGCAGGCCTTTAGCTCATAGCCGAACACCGTTTTGTGCAGCACGATGAACATGATAATCGCAATGCCGATGGCAATGAAAATGCCAATGTTCATATAACTGGATTCCATCAGTTTATCCAGCCCCAGCTTTGGAAGAATCGCTCCGGGGTTTGCCGTTGCAAGCGGCGCGGTGCGGTCCATTTGAGCAAGTCCCCAGTCCTTTGCGAGCATCTGGGTTAGATTGACGATGGTCAAATTGACGACGAACATGCCGATCCAGTTGAACATGATGGAGGTGATGACTTCGTGAACGTTGAACAGCGCTTTGAACAGCCCGGGGAAGACGCCCCAGATCGCGCCGCCGATCATTGCCAGCAGCAGGCAGACATACCATGGAAGCTGGAACTCGATAGCGCCGATGAGCGCGAACGCAGCGCCAACCGTGTATTGTCCGGTCGCACCGATGTTGAACAAACCGGTTTTAAACGCAAACGCCACGGATAGTCCGGTCATGACCAACGGCGCCGCCTGATAAAGCACCTTGGCAAATTTGTCGCTGTTGCGGAAACCGGCGGTGATCAGCGCCTTGAAGCCGGTCAGCGCAAACGACGGGTTAAAACAGCAAAGCAGGATGAATCCGAGCAGAAGCCCGAAACAGATCGAAGCGATGCTGGCCAGCAGGCTGATAAAGCCGTTGCTGTGGAAGAGACGTTTCAATTTCATGCGTGTTCTGCCTCGCTTTCACGGGTTTGACGTTTCGCGCCGGCCATGTATAAGCCGATCTCTTGAACGGTAGTCGTCTTGGGGTCGAACTCGCCGACGATTTCGCCTTCGTACATGACCAGGATGCGGTCGGAGACGTTCATAACCTCGTCCAACTCCAGCGAGATCAGGAGCACCGCTTTGTTCTTATCCCGCTCGGCGATGAGCTGGTGATGGATGTATTCGATTGCGCCGACGTCGAGGCCGCGCGTCGGCTGCACCGCAACGAGGAGTTCCGGATTTTTGTCGATTTCGCGCGCGACGATCGC
>JBDKTD010000168.1:0-8224 GCA_039680365.1 Clostridiaceae bacterium | reverse complement strand
CAGAAGATGCAGAAGTCGGCGGAGCCGGAAATGGGAGTTTTGCAGTGGGGGCAAACCATAGAAGCGGCTCCTTCCCGATGCGTTCCGCAGTGAAAGCTCGAGCGGCGGAAACAAATTTGCATCTTTTTAATATCTTATCATGAACCAAAGGATTTGCCAAAAGATTTGACGGCATGCTTTTCGAAAGGCAAGGAGGAAAAGCGATCCGAGGGACAGGTTCAGCGCGTGGTTGAATTGTATTCTGCTTGACGCTCAACTGTTATTCACTTGACGTGCCGCTGGGCGGGATGGTACACTACCCCTAGCCTGATAAGGAGTTTCAACTACCGGAGCATGATCGTTTTCTGAGAGCCGCATCAACACAGCCGTTCTTCTTCGACGCGTCCAGCCAAAGCAGCCAGTTTCTGCACGGACGGGCGGATTGTGTTATTGTGCAAAGACGGAACCGGGTCTGCTCACGGGGCATGCGGGCAACTGCAGTAAACCATCTGTGATGCGCCGTTTCCTACGGCCTTTTTTTATGGCCGAAAAAGCGGTTTCGCGTCCTGCTGCGCGGTCGTAATCCATCCGCCTTTGCGTTGTTTGGTTAACCCCTTTCCTCTTCGACCTATGGGAGAATTTCATGAAGCAAATCTTACCCTATCTCAAACCCTACCGCGGGCGGCTGATTGCCGACGGCGCGCTGTTTTTTATTGCAACGATCTGTTCGCTGCTTATGCCGTATTTTATGAGCGACATTGTCAACACCGGCATCAAAAACGCGGATATGCCGTATATCCTCCGGCAGGGCGCCGTCATGCTCGCGCTGGCGGGCGCTATGCTTATTACCGGCTGGGGGAGCACAAAGATCAACGCGCGCATCTCCAGCGGTTTTGTTGCGGATCTGCAGAAGGGCATCTTTCAAAAGATTAACTCGCTGACGTTTGAAGAATACGAAACCATCGGCACGAGCAGCATGCTCACGCGCTCCACGGACGACGTGTTTACGCTCAACGAAGCTTCCTACGGTCTGGTGTACGCCGTGGTGACCGTTCCGGTGCTGTTTATCGGTGGCTCGATCCTCGCGTTTATGAGCGATTGGCTGCTGGCGCTCGTTCTGGTTGTGCTGGCTCCGCTGGTGCTGTTTATCGTATGGTTCGTTACTAGAAACCTTGGCTCGCTCTGGAAGAATGCGGATCAGTTCATCGACCTGCAGAACAAGGTCGTGCGCGAGCGCCTCGGCGGCATCCGCGTGATTCGCTCGTTCGACAAGGAAGCGTTCGAGCACGGGCGCGCGGCGCACGCAACGCGCGAGATGGCAAAGAACATCATCCGCGCCAACGTGCTTTCCAACATGATCAACCCGCTCTCCATGTTGCTGTTGAACCTTTCGACGGTCGCCATGCTGTATATCGGCGCGGTTCGCCTCCAGGTGGAACCCATGCTGACGGCGGGCGCGGTGATTGCGACCATTCAGTATGTGGCGCTGATTATGAACGTGCTTTTGATCATGAGCTGGACGTTCGCGTTCTGGCCGCATCTGAAGGTCTGCATCCAGCGCATTGCGGAAGTGCTCGCGCTCAAGGGCGTGGAAGCCCGCGCGTCGGAAGCGATCCGGCTGGACGGGGACGTGGAACTCAAGAGCGTTTCCTTCCGCTACGAAAACGCGGAATCACCAGCGCTGTCGCAAGTGAACATCCGCGTGGAAAGCGGCAAAGTAGCGGCGGTCATCGGCGGCACCGGCTGCGGAAAATCCACCGTGGCGAAACTCCTTTTGCGCTTCCATGCGCCAACCGAAGGCTCGATTTCGCTCGGTGGAAGGGACTACGAAACACTTGCGCGGGAAACCGTTCGGGATAACATCGCCGTTGCGCTCCAGAAACCTTCCATCTTTCAGGGCACGATCGCCGAGAACCTGCGCATGGGCAAGCCCGACGCAACCGACGAGGAGCTCGAGCGCGTCTGCCGTATCTGCCAGATCTACGACTTCGTGCTTGATCATCCGGAAGGGTTCGATTACAGCCTTGCCCAGACCGGCGCAAACATCAGCGGCGGACAGAAGCAAAGAATCAGCATTGCGCGCGCAATACTCAAGGACGCGGCGGTGTATGTGTTTGACGACAGCTTTTCCGCGCTGGACTACCTCACCGAGAGCAAGCTCAGGCGCGAGCTCAACGTTTACCTTCGCGGAAAGACGCAGCTCATCGTAACCCAGCGCGCGGCAACCGCCATGCGCTGCGACATCATCTATGTGCTCGACCGCGGTAAGGTCGTTGGCAGCGGCACGCACGCCGAACTCATGGAGAGCTGCCCGATCTACCGGGAAATCTATGTGTCCCAGCTTGGCGAACCCACCTCCGAGAAAGGAGGAGAACAGGATGCGTAAACAGAACGAAGCGAAAAAACCGACCCGCGAAGAGCGGCAGGAAGCGCTGCAAAAGAGCAAGCGCACCCTTAAGCGCATCCTCAGCGAAGCCAAACCCATCCGCTGGTGGCTCATACTGGGCGGGTTTATCAGCATCGTCTCGGTCGGCATGGTGCTGATTGGCCCGGAACTGCTCGGCAAACAGACGGACGTCCTCTACGAGTTCTGGGCAAAGGGCAAGGTAATCGATATGCCCGCGTTCATCAAGCAGTGCGCCGTGCTCGGCGGGGTGTATCTGATTGCGGGCGTTTGCAGCCTGGCCACGATGTTCATCATGAACAACGTTGTTTCCAAGCTCTTTACCTGCGAACTGCGCATCCGCATGAGCGATAAAATCCAGCGCCTCGCGGTCAAGTTTGTGGACGACACGCCCAAGGGTGAAGTCATCTCCCGTATGACCAACGACGTTTCCGTTCTCGGCAACACGGTGCATACCGTGCTGGATCTGACCATTTCCGGCATTATCAAGCTCGTAGGCATTACGGTGATCGTGTTTACGATTCAGCCGCTGATGGCGCTGAGCGTGGTGGTGCTTGTTCCGCTGTCGCTGACCATCGCTTCGCTGATTTCCCAGCGGAGCGAAAAGCACTTTGCGGACGGGCGCGAGTTCATTGGCAAAATCTATACGCTCAACGAGGAAGACTTTGCCGGGTTTGCAACGATTAAGGCGTTCCATTTGGAAGACCGCCAAAAGCGCGCGCACGAAACGCTCGTGGACACCGCGAAAGGGCATCTCGAAAACGGCTATTACCTCTCCGGCGTCGTCCAGCCCATCGTTGCGCTCACCAACAACCTCGCCTATATCGCAATCTGCCTCCTCGGCGGCGCGCTGGCGATCAAGGGCACGATCAACGTTGGCGAAGTGGTCGCCTTCGTGCTCTACGCAAAGCTCCTTGCGGGCCCCCTGGAAAGCATTTCCGGCGGGCTTTCCACCATGCAGCATACGCTGGCTTCCGCGGGACGCGTCTACGACCTGCTCGACCGGGAAGAGATGGCACGGCCCGAGGGACGCCCGCTTCCGCAGGGCGGCGGGAACATCCGCTTTGAGCACGTGAACTTTGCCTACGATCCGGCTAAGCCCCTGATTCAGGACTTGAATATCGACGTGCACCCCGGCCAGAAGGTCGCGATCGTTGGCCCGACCGGCGGGGGAAAGACGACCATCGTCAACCTCTTAATGCGGTTTTACGACGTGGATTCCGGGTGTATTACGATTGACGGCGTGGATACCAAATCCATGGACCGCGCGGATTTACGGTCGATGTTTTCCATGGTTTTACAGGATACGTGGTTGTTTTCCGGCTCGATTTATGAGAATATAGCCTATGGAAAAGCGGGCGCAACCCGCGAGGAAGTGCTGGAGGCGGCAAGGCGCGCGCATATCGACTTCTTTGTGGAAACCCTGCCGGAAGGCTACGAAACCGTGATCAACGAGGAGTCGACCAACGTCAGCAGCGGGCAGAAGCAGCTTTTGACCATCGCGCGGGCATACTTGGCCAACCGCAACATCCTGATTCTCGACGAAGCGACCAGCAATGTGGACACCCGCACGGAGATTCTGATTCAGCAGACGATGGACGAACTCATGCGCGCGCGGACAAGCTTTGTCATCGCCCACCGGCTCTCGACCATCGTCAATGCGGATACGATCCTCGTTGTCAACGACGGCCGGATTGTGGAGCAGGGTACGCATAAGGAACTTTTGGCAAAGAACGGCTTCTACGCGGAGATCTACAACAGCCAGTACGCGCTTCTGAATTAGAACGTTTGCTTTCTTTAAAAGAAAGCAACTAAGAAATTAATTCTTTTGCTTCTTTTCTTTTGAGAAAAGAAGAAGAAGGAGACCCCGTATGTTACCCGGAATCGAACGTTTTTTAGATGAAGAAGGCAAGCTCAAGCAGCTTCCCAGCAAGAAGACCGTGCGGGATATAACCTACGCCTACCTTGCGGAAAAGTTTGAGTTTGACCGCGACTATACCGAGCACGAAGTCAACGCAATCCTCGCAAGCTGGCATACGTTCGGCGACCACGCAAGACTGCGCCGCGATCTGATTGACGAAGGCTGGCTGCTCCGGACGCGGGACGGCAGCCGGTACTGGAAGAACCCGGAGAAGAAACAGGAGGAAACATGACGACTCTGCCCGCGGGGTATCGCGAAGTACGAAAAATCGACCTGATGCGAAACAGAAGGGAAGCGCTGATCGTCAACGCGCTCGCGTTGGGTATCACGGCGGCAATGATCGTGCTGGGGTTCGCCATAGGCCCTTCCGCCGCGGAGTTTACGTTCAGCATTACTTCCGTGCTGCTGGTCGGCGTACTGCTCGTTGGCATCGTGTTTTACATGATTCTCCACGAACTCGTCCACGGCGCGTTCATGCAGGCGTTTTCCGGCGAGCGGGCAAAGTACGGGTTTACGGGTCTGTATGCCTACGCGGGGAGCCCGGCGCTGTTTGGAAGAAGGCAATACTTGATCATTGCGTTCGCGCCCGTGGTGCTGCTGGGGATTGCGCTGGCGGTGCTCAACGTTGCGTTTTACGAAACGGCATTCTGGGTCGTGTATCTCGTGCAGGTAATCAACATCTCCGGTGCGGCGGGGGATCTCTACGTAGGCTGCGTCATCAGCCGGGCGAACAACACGATTTTAATCCGCGACACGGGAACGGATATGACGCTGTATTCTGCACGGTAATTCGAACCAAACAAAAAAGGCATACCGCAAACGGTATGCCTTTTGCTATGTGAATCTACTCGGCGTCGGAATCGGCGGCGGTGGGGTCGCCCGCGCGGACGGTTTCGCCGGCGTTCTTGCGCTTGGCTTCCTGATCGGCGGCGGCCTTTTTGCGATCCTCTTCAAACATGGCGCGGAGCTGTTTATCGAGCTTCTGGGCAAGCTCCGGGTTGTCCTTGAGGAACAGCCGCGTATTCTCGCGTCCCTGAGCGATGCGCATGTCGCCATAGGCATACCAGGCGCCGCTCTTGATCACGAGCTTTTTATCGACGGCCATATCGAGTATGGAGCCTTCCTTGGAGATGCCTTCGCCGTAGATCATGTCGAACTCCGCGCTCTTGAACGGCGGAGCGACTTTGTTTTTAACGACCTTGACGCGCGTGCGATTGCCTACGATCTCGGTGCCGTTTTTCAGCGCGTCGATGCGGCGCACGTCCAGACGCACGGAAGCGTAAAACTTGAGCGCTTTGCCGCCGGGGGTGGTTTCGGGGTTGCCGAACATCACGCCCACTTTTTCGCGCAGCTGGTTGATAAAGATGACGATCGTGTTGGACTTATTGATCGCGCCGGTGAGCTTGCGCAGCGCCTGGCTCATCAAACGCGCCTGGAGGCCGACGTGCGCGTCGCCCATGTCGCCTTCGATTTCCGCTTTGGGTACGAGCGCCGCAACGGAGTCCACAACCACAACGTCGATAGCGCCGCTGCGAACTAACGCTTCCGTAATCTCCAGCGCCTGCTCACCGGTATCCGGTTGGGAGACGTAAAGATCGTCCACCTTGACGCCCAGCGCTTCGGCATACACCGGATCGAGCGCATGCTCCGCGTCGATAAACGCGGCGGTTCCGCCGACCTTCTGCGCTTCGGCAACGATATGCAGCGCGATTGTGGTTTTACCGGAAGATTCCGGCCCGAAGATCTCGAAGACTCTGCCGCGAGGAATTCCGCCTACGCCGAGCGCGATATCCAGCGGAAGGCAGCCGGTGGAAACGGTGGCAACCGGCACGCGCGCGCCCGCGTCCCCAAGCTTCATGATTGCGCCTTTGCCGAACTGTTTTTCGATTTGCCCCAGAGCGATTTCCAACGCTTTTTCTTTTTCAACCATCATGATAATCCTTCCAATCTTGAGCTGTTGTATCCAATCGGATAGCTTGTTCGGGGATAGCATCCGCTTACCGACACTTTAAGAATGAAAACAAATGATCGCATCCGTTCAACGTATTATAGCACGCTGAAAGTGGGTTCGTACAGCGATTTCTGGAGATAAACGCTGATCTCTTGCGTTATTTACTCAACGTGCGTCGGAGCAGGTCAAAGGCGTTCAACGCCGCGAGTTCGCGGATGCGCGCGCGTTCGCCATACAGCGATACGCGCTTGACTTCCGTGCCCAAAGCGCATGCGAGCGCGATATAGACCGTACCGACCGGGTTTTCCGCCGTGCCGCCGTCCGGGCCGGCAAAACCCGTTGTTGCGAGCGCGAAGCTTGCGCCGGAGGAAGCACGCATTCCTTCCGCCATTTCGCGCGCGCACTGCTCGCTGACCGCGCCGAACGCGTCCAGCGTTTCCCGCTTTACGCCAAGACAGCGCATCTTTACTTCGTTGGAGTAAGCCACGCATCCTTCCAGCAGGAAGTTCGAGCATCCGGGAATGGCGACGAGTTCACTGGCAATCAGCCCGCCGGTGCAGCTTTCCGCCACGGCAAGCGTCAGACCATCGTCCGTGAGGAGCCGCGCGCAGGTTTCCGGCAGGGACTCGCCTATGGTGGAGTAGACAACGTCCCCCAAACGGGAAACGATTTCGTCTATCATCGGGCGTACGAGCGCTTCGCCTTCCTCGTCGTTCTGGCAGAGCGCGGTCACGCGGAGCGAAACTTCGCCGGTTTTGACGTACGGCGCGACGGTCGGGTTGGTCTGGTTTTCAATGATGTCCCTGAGCTGATACGTCGCGCTGGACTCGCCCATGCCAAAGATATGCAGTTCGCGCGAAAAGAGCTTGGCTCCGGTCATGCGCTCAAGGTAAGGCATGACGTAGTTTTGAAACATGGGGAAGAGCTCACGCGGCGGCCCGGGCAGAAGAACCGCGGTCTTTCCGCCCGCCGAGAGAATGCAGCCGGGTGCGGTGCCAAAGTCGTTCGGCACGATGACGGAACCTTTGGGGAAGCTCGCCTGCTTATAGTTATTGGGCGTCATGGGATAGCCGCGCGCGGCAAAGTATTTGGTTAGCTTTTCCACTTCCTCCGGCACGGGTTCCACGGTCATGCCGAACGCGGCGGCGACGGTCTCCTTGGTGAGGTCGTCGTCCGTCGGCCCCAACCCGCCGGTAAACACCACAACGTCCGAACGTTCCACGCACTGGTGCACAACGGCGGTCAGCCGCTTGGCGTTGTCCCCGACGGTGGTATGGTAAAACACCTGAAATCCGAGCGGCGCAAGCCGCTGGGCGATGAACTGCGCGTCCGTATTGACGACCTGACCCATGAGAAGCTCCGTGCCGACGGAGACGATTTCCGCAATCATAGTGTAGTTCCTTCCTCATAAAACCGCGCCGTACGCGGCGATCCGATAAAAATGTGTAAAACCGCGCTGTACGCGGCGATCCGATTTCAGTTCTCTTACGTGTCAATCCCAATTGACGGCATTTTTGTTGGCTACGATATAGTCGACCGCAGACCAGATGGTAAAGACCGCCGCCGTGCACATGACCCCGAAGTCGAACGCAAAGTTCCAGCGCGAGAAAAACGGGTTGCCGAGCAGCGTCCAGAGGATGGCGATGACCTGCAGCGTGGACTTAAGCTTGCCCAGCCAGTTGGCGGCAATGACCTTTCCGCTGCCCGCGGTGACGAGCCGGAAGACGGAAACAATGATCTCGCGGCCTACGAAGATGATGCATAGGATGGGGTGGAGCATGCCGTTCCAGGTCATCATGATAAACGCCGTGCAAAACAGGAGCTTATCCGCAATGGGATCCATCAGCTTGCCGAAGTTCGTAATCATGTTGTATTTTCTGGCGATGTACCCGTCTACAATATCCGTCATGTCCGCAACAAAGAAAATGCCCGCCGCAAGGTAATTCCACCAGCTCAGCCAATGGTCAAA
>JBDKTD010000299.1:0-2155 GCA_039680365.1 Clostridiaceae bacterium | reverse complement strand
GTAAAACTTTATATCACGAATCAACGTACAATTCAACAAAACTTTTCCGTCCGGCACGATTTAAGCCGCTTTTTCATACGTTAAAAGCGGATGAGAACGAACCCGCCGAAGATGCACTTTTGTGCCGGGATCAGGCGGTCTTCAAGCGTTTTTACGCGCAGGCTTGCATAACGAAAACAGCTGAAACGCAAACTTTATACGCGGTAATTTCTTATTGTGAATTGGTATTTCGTAGTAGTATACTGTATGCATGGGAAAACATGTAACAAAACCAATCGCCTTGTTCACCATCCTCGTGATGGTTTTTTCGCTTTTTGCTTGCTCCGGCGGGTCAGAAACGATTCGCTCCTCGACGGTGGAAAGTCAGGATGCCGTTACAACGAGCGCGCCAGCAGAAACAACAGGGCAGCATCAAAATGTAACAGTTGCGGACATGGTGTACCAGCGCCCGGATCTGGACGAAATCCGCGCGAAAATAGACGATTTGGAGAGCGATATCAGCCACGGCAAATCCGCCGAGGAACTCTTTAGCGCGTACGAAGCGATTCAGTCGGACTATGCCCACGCGGATTCCATGCTTTCGCTTTCTTATCTACTATATGCGCTGGACGTTACCGAATCATTCTATCAAAACGAGTACGCTTTTTTACAGTCTGCACTGGGAACGCTCGATTCGGAAATGGAAACGGTATCCGTACACCTGTTTGACTCGTCCGATCAGGCAAAGGCGCTCTGCGAAGAGAAGCTCGGCGTATTTTACGTGGACAGCATTCTCAACGGAAAAGACCTGGGCGATGAAAACATTCAGGATCTGCTCGATCAGGAAGAGCAGCAGACGCTGCAATACGACCAGCTGAGCGCAACTTACACCTTGCTGGACAACGGGCGCAAATGGACGCTCAGCGAGATTGAAAGCGACCCTTCGCTGGACTACGACGAGTATATCCGCCTCTATACCGCCTACTGCGCGGGCTTCAACGAAAAGGCGGGCGCCATTTTTCTAGACCAGCTTGCTATTCGCTCCCAGATTGCGCAGAACCTCGGCTATTCGGATTACGCGGCGTATTGCTACGATTTTTACGGCAGAGACTACACCATGGACGACGCGAGCAACCTGCACGAAGCGGTCAAGCGGTATATCGTGCCTGTGTTCATTGAAGCGAATTCCAAGGGAACATCCTACGATCTTGCGGATGCGGAATTCGACCAGCAAGCGTTCATCGAATCGCTGCAGACCGTCGCCGCGGATTTTTCGCCGCTGCTCAACGAGTCCGTTTCGTACATGACCGAAAACGGGCTCTACGACTTCTCCGTGGGCGCAAACAAGATGGACGGCAGCTTTACGACGTATATTTCCGACTACAAAGCCCCGTTTATCTTCTCCTGGTGGACAGGAAACGCAACGGATATCACGACCGTTCTGCATGAGCTCGGCCACTTTACGAACTACTATCTCAACCCGTCCGTCGGGTATTCCGCGGCGGATAACCTCGATCTTGCGGAAATCGACTCGCAGGCGCTGGTTCTGCTGATGATCGATTACTACGATGCGTTCTACGGAAAGCTCGCCAAGGACGCGACGAAGGACGTCTTGGTTGACGCGATGTATTCGCTGATTTCGGGTTGTATGGAGGATGAGTTCCAGCAAACCGTGTACCGCACGCCCGGCATGACGTTGGAAGAGATGAACGCTTGTTACAAGCAGCTTGCGGTGGAGTACGGGTTGGACGAAGTGTACGGCTATTCCGGCACAGAGTGGGCGCTGATTTCGCATACGTTCCAAACGCCGCTGTATTACATCAGCTACGCGGTGAGCATGGTGCCCGCGCTGGAACTGTACGAACTCTCGCATGACGATCCGAACGGAGCGCGTAACGCTTACTTCAATATATTGCAGCGCGCGCCGTCCGACCAGCTTAAAGACGTTTTGGAGAAGAACGGCCTCTCCTCGGTATTTGCGGACGCGACTATGAAGCAGATAGCGGCGCTTCTGGAAAAGAGCTTTTAAACAGATGGAAATAAGAATCGGCGCGGCGGGAAACCACTGCGCCGATTTTTGGCAAAAATGCACTGAAAATTGGATTCCAGTCAAAAATTATTTTGCGAGAGCGGTTGCGCAAACGGACATTACCCGCTATAATCGAATGCGGGTATG
>JBDKTD010000201.1:0-7676 GCA_039680365.1 Clostridiaceae bacterium | reverse complement strand
CTGTTTCCCGCCGCACGGCAATGAGGATACATAATTATGAAAATTGCCTTTCTCGGCACACCGGAATTTGCGCTCCCTTCGCTTGACATGCTGTTTCAAAGCGGTCACGAGTTGGGCGTGTTTACCCAGCCGGATCGTCCGGTTGGCCGGCACGCGGTGCTTACCCCGCCGCCGACAAAGGTCTATGCTATGGAGCACGGCATCCCCGTTTTTCAGTTTGAAAAGATTCGCCTGCCGGAAGGTTTGGAAGCGCTCAAATCGTTTGCACCGGACTTGATGGTTACGGCGGCGTTCGGTCAGATTCTTTCGGCGGAAAATCTCACCGTTCCGAAATGCGGCTGCATCAATGTCCATGGTTCGCTTCTGCCAAAGTATCGCGGCGCGGCTCCGATCCAGTGGGCGGTGATCAACGGCGAAACGGAAACGGGCATCACCACCATGATGACGGACTTCGGCATGGACACGGGCGATATCCTGATGGTTGAACGCGTTACCATTGGCGAAAACGAAACCGCAGGAGATCTTTTTGAGCGGCTCTCCGTGCTCGGTGCGGAAACGCTAAAACGCACGATTGCCGCGCTGGAAGCGGGCACGCTCGTTCGCACCCCGCAAAACGAGTTGCAGGCGACAAAGTGCCCCATGCTCAAAAAGGAGCACGGCAGAATAGACTTCAACAAAACCGCGCGGGACATCCATAACCTCGTACGCGGCACGAATCCCTGGCCGGGCGCTTATGCGCTGCTGGACGGCGAACCGCTTAAGATTCACGCAACGCGCATGAGCGAAAGCGATTTAGGTTCCGCTCAATTGGGTTCGCTCAAAGGCGACGCAAAGACGGGTTTATTCGTTCTTTGCCAAGACGGCTGGCTGGAAATTACCGAGCTGCAAGCCAGCGGCTCCAAGCGCATGAGCGCAAAGGATTTTGTAAAAGGCCATCCGCCGGATAGTAAAATTCTGGCTTAAGTTGAACAGTAACCCGAAACCGCAGGACAGAAAGGCGACTATTTGAACTTTCGAAAGCAATCCCTGGACGCGCTTTGCGACGTTACCGAACGCGGCGCTTATGCAAATCTGCGCGTCAAACAACTGACCCGGGACCTGCCGCAGCGCGAGGCAAAGCAAGCCGCCGCGCTTGTTTATACTGCGCTGGATCACCTGCTGACCATCGATTACTACCTCTCGCACTTCGTTCAGGGCACGCAAAAGCCGGTTATTCGCGGCATTCTCCGCCTTGGCGTATGCGAACTGCTCTATTTTGACACCCCCGCTCACGCCGCCGTTTCCGAAAGCGTGCAGCTCGTGCGCGAAGCTGGAAAACCCGCGCTCGCGGGATTTGTCAACGCCGTTTTGCGCAATATCGACCGCGAACGCGAGCACCTGCCCGCGCTGCCGAAAGAACCGGTCAAGCGCCTTTCGATTCAGTACAGCTACCCGGAATGGATCGTTGCGGAGTGGCTCAAAAGCTACGGCGAAACGGAAACGGAAGCGTTGTTGTCGCACCCCGCGGCCAAGGTGGAAGTCCGCGCGCAGTACCCCTTCTCCACCGCCGAACTCGTTTCCGCGCTTCCGGTAGAAAGCTCGGTAAACACGCTGGACAATAACTCCGTTTCGCTGGAAAAGGGATTTGACTTTGCCGCCGACCCGCTCTTTCTGGAGGGCAAGTATACCGTGATGGGGCAGGGCGCGATGCTCGTCTGCCGCGCGCTGGGAAACGTCCGCGCAAAACGCGTGCTGGACGCCTGCTCCGCTCCCGGCGGCAAGAGCGCGTATCTTTCGAGCCTGTTTGAAAACGAACTCCAACTGACCTGCTTTGAACTGCACCCGCACCGTGTGGAGTTACTGGAAAAGACGCTTTCGCGGCTGCATGTTTCCGCCGAGATTGCGCAAAAGGACGCCTCCGTATTCGACCCCGCGTACGAAAACGCGTTCGACGCGGTTCTGGTGGACGCGCCTTGCAGCGGGCTGGGTCTTCTTGGCGACAAGCCGGACATCCGCTACAGCAAGTCCGACGCGGATATCGTTTCTCTTTCCGCGCTGCAAAAGCGGATTCTGGAAGCCTGCTGCAAGTATGTCGCCCCGGACGGCGTGCTCGTTTACGCAACCTGCACCATTTCTGTTCGAGAGAACGAAGATATGATCGAATTGTTTTTAAGTGCACATCCGGAGTTTTCTAGCGAGCAAATGCCGCTCCCGCTGGAAAACAAAGGCATGCTCCAGCTCCTGCCGCAACGACACGGCACCGACGGATTTTTTATTGCGAGGATGCGGAAATGTATTTAGCGGATTTATCGAAGGACGCGCTCGCCGCGCTGTTTGCCGAATGGGGCGAGCCGAAATACCGCGCCGCGCAAGCCTTCGAGTGGCTTAAAAAAGGCGCCCGCGCCGAGGAGATGACAAACCTTCCCCACCCGCTTCGCGAAAAGCTCGCCGCAATGCCCTACGGCGGCGTGACCATTGAGCAAAAGTTTCTTTCACAAAAGGACGGAACGGTCAAGTACCTCTTCCGCCTGGAGGATGAAAACCTTGTGGAAGGCGTACTGATGCGCTATCATTATGGTAATACCCTCTGCCTGTCCACGCAGGTTGGCTGCAGCATGGGCTGCAAGTTTTGCGCTTCCACGCTGGAAGGTTGCGTCCGCAATCTCCGCGTCGGCGAACTGCTTGGGCAAATCCACGCCGTCGAGCGGGACGAACCCGCCCCCGAACCCGGCCACCGGAACGTGACGAACCTTGTTTTAATGGGCAGCGGAGAGCCGCTGGATAACTACGAAAACGTCGTTGCGTTTTTAAAGTTTGTAACGGCGCAAGATGGCCTTCGCATCAGCGCAAGGAACATCTCCGTTTCCACCTGCGGCATCGTGCCGAAGATCGATTCGTTCATCGACGACGCGCCGCATGTAACGCTCTCCATTTCGCTGCACGCGCACGACGACGAAACAAGATCGTCGCTCATGCCGGTCAACCGCGCGTACCCGATTGGCGAACTGCTTGCGGCTTCCCGCCGGTATGCGGAAAAGACCGGGCGCAGGGTCGTGTTTGAATACGCGCTTATCGACGGCGTGAACGCTTCCCTATCGGACGCGGAAGCGCTGGCAAAGAAGCTTCGCGGTATGCTATGCCACGTCAACCTGATTCCGCTCAACCCCGTCCCAGAACGCGGGCTTGCGGGCGTCAGCCGGGCGGACGCGCAGAAGTTCTGCGACCGATTAACTGAATTAAAGATCTCCGCAACCGTACGCCGGGAGATGGGCACAGATATCGACGGCGCTTGCGGACAGCTCCGCAGGAGGATTTTGCATGAAATACGCGGTAATCACTGACATTGGCAAACGTTCGCATAACGAGGACAGCTATCTTTTGCCGCCGGAAGGCTGCGAGCTGTGCCTGTTTGCCGTTGCGGACGGCATGGGCGGGCACGCCGCGGGCGCCGTTGCCAGTAAATTGCTGGTGGACGGCCTTTCCGGCAACATGCTCTCATTCGGCGAAGGCCATGAAGTAGAAGAGTTAAAAAACGCCATCGAACGCGTCAACCTGAGCGTTTACGAAACCGCCGAAGAGGACGTTTCTCTGCGCGGCATGGGTTCCACGCTGGTTTGCGCGCTGATTCTGGGCGATAAATACATTGTCGCCAACGTTGGCGACAGCAGGCTTTATCATTTCGACGGCGAAACGATCAGCCGCATCACAACGGATCACTCGCTGGTGGAACAGCTTGTGATGATTGGATCGATCACGAAAAAGCAAGCGCGCATCCATCCGCAGCGCAACATCATTACCCGCGCCATGGGTATTTCGCCCGTCGTAGACGTCGATCTCTTTGAGTGCGACTGGGAACCGGGCGACGTACTGCTGCTTTGCTCGGACGGCTTGCACGGTTCCGTGGAGGACGAAGACATCGCCGAGGCGCTGCAGTCCGACCTGAATCTGGAAACCAAGTGCGAACTGCTGGTTCGGCGCGCGCTCAACAACGGAGGTACGGACAACATCACCATCATCCTAGTGCAAAACGACGAGGAGGATGCGGTATGATTGCTCCGGGAACGATTGTTGGACATCGCTATCGAATTCTCGACCTGATCGGCTCCGGCGGCATGGCTCAGGTTTACCGCGCCGTGAATCTTGGCAGCCGCAAAGTCGTCGCCATCAAAGTGCTCAAGGACGAGTTCCGCAACGACGCGGAGTTTCTGCGCCGTTTCGAGCGCGAGGCGCGCGCGGTTCTCCACCTTTCGCATGAAAATATCGTCCGCGCGTTCGACGTTGGAGAAACCGACGGCTTGCCCTATATCGTGCTTGAGTACATCGACGGGCGCACGCTTAAGGAAATACTGGATGAAAACGGCCCCATGCCGCCTCGCATCGCGGTAGCTCTTGTGGTGCAGGTGCTCGACGCGCTGAACGCGGCGCACTGCGCCGGCATCATCCATCGCGACGTCAAACCGCAGAACGTCATCGTCATGCAGAGCGGCAAGGTCAAGCTCATGGACTTTGGCATTGCGCGCGAAGTGGATGCCAACACCGTTACCTTTACCGGTTCGACCGTGCTGGGTTCGGTGCATTATCTCTCTCCCGAGCAGGCGAAGGGACAGCCCGTTACCGAGGGGAGCGATTTGTATTCCGCGGGCATCATGCTCTACGAAATGCTGACCGGACACGTGCCGTTTGAAGGCGACAACTCCGTTGCCATTGCGCTCAAGCATATCAGCGATATACCCAAACCCCCCGCCGACCTCAACCCCAAGATACCGCCCGCGCTCAACGACGTTGTCATGCGCGCGCTGAATAAGGACCTCAACCGCCGCTACCAGAACGCGAACGAAATGAGCGCGCACCTGCGCCGTTCGCTCAAGGATCCCACGGGAGAGTTCGCGCGCTTCTCGCCCACCCCAAAGCCCACGACCGAACGTAAACCGCCGGTCAAGAAAAAGACGCACGGCGCGCTGAAGATCGGCCTTGCGGTCGCGGCGGTGCTGATTGTGCTCATTGGCGCGTTTATCGTGATTCGGAGCGCGTTTACTTCCGGCGAAGACTCTATGGAATATGTGCCGACGCTGATTGACCGCCCCATTGACGAGGCGCGGCAGAGAGCCGAAAATTTCGGCTTTGTGTTCGACATTCAGGACTATGAAAACAACGACACGGTCGCCAGCGGAAGCGTCATTCTACAGACGCCGGAATCTGGCATCAAGGCCATGCGCGGAACCACAATCTACTGCGTCATCAGCCTGGGGCCCGCCGCGCCGATTGTTCCAGATTTAATCGGCATGTCGCCGGACGAAGCAAAGCGCGCGCTAGAAGACCTGGGACTTAAGCTCGGCAGCATCAGCTACCGCATCTCGGAAACCGCGATCGGCTACGTCTGCGAACAGTCCGTCCCGGCGGAAACGGAAGCGACGAGCGGCCAGGTGATCGATATTGTCATCAGCGCTTCCTCCGAAACGACGTTTGCCATGCCGTACGCAATGGACGAGCCGCTCAACATCATCCTCGACCAGCTGCGGCTTGCTTCGTTCAACAATATCTTTGTGCGCTATTCCGCTTCGGATACCATTGAGGACGGCGTTGTGTTTTTGCAGGATCCCCTGCCCGATACGCAGGTTTTGCCGGAAACGCCGGTTACTCTTACTGTCTGCGGCAACCCTGTTTACGATTTTGAAGCGGATATCGCCTTTAACATTGATGTTGAAAGCAGCGGAACCAAAGTGCTTGTCGTGATTCAGGAAACCTACAACGGCCTAGCTTACGACCGCGTGCTCTTTGAAGACACGCTCGAAAAAGGCACAAAAATACCCGTTTCCTTTACAGCGTATTCCGATGTGGAGGGCACGCGCGAAGTGATTCTGCTGCAGGACGGCAAGGAGATCAAGCGTCAGGACTTTACGTTTACGGCAAAAGCGCCGCAGTGAACAAACAAACAGTGTGGAAACCGGCTATAAAAAGGAGCCTGATCGATTTGAGAATGCTGTCGAATACGGAAAACGTGAATTGTTGATGGAGCAGGGCCGCATCATTAAAGGCATAGGCGGGTTCTATAGCGTTCTGTTGCAAAACGGAAGCGTCGTTACCTGCAAAGCGCGCGGACGGTTCCGCAACGAGCATATCGCGCCCATGGTGGGCGATCTTGCCGCGGTTTCGTTTCCCGAGACGGGCTTTGCCTCCATAGACGAACTACTCCCTCGAAAAAACGCGCTTGTGCGCCCCAGCGTTTCCAATATCGACCAGCTGATCATCGTTGCGGCGGCGAGCGCGCCAAAGCCGGACTGGCTGCTGGTGGATAAGCTGCTGTTGCAATGCCGCGCGCTGGGGATTGAACCATTGCTGGTGCTCAACAAGATAGACATTGGCGACGAAGCGGTGCTTGGCGAATTCCGGCGCGACTATGCGGCGTTTGCTTCGCTTCTCGTTTCCTCAAAAACGGGCGAAGGGATGGTCTCGCTCAAAGAACGGCTCTCTAACAGGATTTCCTGCTTTGCGGGGCAGTCCGCGGTTGGCAAGTCTTCGCTTCTCAACGCGCTCTTCCCCGTCCTCAATCTGGAAACCGGCGGACTTGCCAAAAAGACCGACCGCGGCAAACATACGACCCGTCAAGCGGAGCTCTGGCCGCTGCTCGGCGGCGCGGTGCTCGATACGCCTGGATTTTCGCTGCTGGAGATTGAGGAATTTACGCAGGATCAGCTCAACGAAAGCTGGCCGGAGTTTCAAAAGGCTTATGAGCGCTGCCGCTTTGCGGGGTGTTCGCATGTTTCGGAGCCGGACTGCGCGGTCAAGGAACTGCTATCGCAGGGCGCGATTTCGCCCGGGCGGTACGAGCGCTATCTTGCGATTCGATCGGAAATTGAACAAAGGAGAAAACACCGTTATGATTAAGATTGCGCCTTCCATCCTATCCGCCGATTTTGCCAATCTGGGACGGGATATTGAACGCCTTTCGGACTGGAAAGCCGACTGGATTCATTATGACGTGATGGACGGGCATTTTGTTCCCAACATGTCCTTTGGGCCCGTGCTTTGCGCCGCTATCCGCCCGCTGACAAAGCTCCCCATCGACGTGCACCTCATGGTAAACGAGCCTTCCCGCTTTTTCGACTGGTTTGTCAAGGCGGGCGCGGATCTCATTACCTTTCACGCGGAAGCGGAGCCGCATATCCATCGCTCGCTCCAGCGCCTGCATGAATGCGGCGTCAAGGCCGGCGTGGTGCTGAACCCCGGCACGTCGGCAATTGCGGTCAAGGAGGTGCTGCCGTACTGCGACCTCGTATTAGTCATGTCCGTTAACCCCGGTTTCGGTGGACAGAAGTTCATTCCCGAATCGCTGAATAAGATTGCCGAGCTTAGGAGCATGATCAATGAACGCGGACTTTCTACGGAAATCGAAGTGGATGGCGGCGTCAACCCCGAAACTGCCAAGCTCTGCGTAAAAGCAGGAGCCACGGTGCTCGTTGCGGGAAGCGCGGTGTTTCAGGCGGCGGATCAGAAGGATATGATCCGTCAGCTGCGCGGAGAATAAGGCCGATCTTTTGCAAACAAAAAGCCGCTCTCGCGGCTTTTTTTCTGGCTCTCCGTCAATAGTTGGGGTAGAGCAGTAGACTAAGAGAAACAAAGGGAGCTGAGAGCGAGAGCGAACAGCTCCCTTAAACGTTCGTTGTGCAGAGAATACGGATGCGGAAATTACGGAAGCT
>JBDKTD010000137.1:0-2516 GCA_039680365.1 Clostridiaceae bacterium | reverse complement strand
TTGTGGCAGGAGGTCTGGTCGCTGAGCAGGTCGATCGGAAACTCCCGTTCGATCGCGGCTTCCAGAAGATCGACAATGTTGCCGTGATAGGCAATGGAAATGCTTTCACCCCTCTGGCGGTACGCGTTTGCGATGGAAAACACCTCGTCCAGATCGGAGGAAACGGCGTTGACCCAGCACTGATCGAGCCGGGTCTGGATGCGGGAGCGGTCGACTTCCGCAAATACGCCCACCGCACGGGCGATATTCGCGGCCTTGGGCTGCGCGCCGCTCATGCCGCCGAGGCCGGAGCTGACGAATACCTTGCCAGCAAGAGCCCCGTCCGCAGACACGCCGAGATACTTTCTACCCACGCCGAGAATCGTGTTGAACGTGCCGTGGACGATTCCCTGCGGGCCGATGTACATCCAGCCGCCAGCGGTCATCTGCCCGTAGTTGGCAACGCCCATCTGTTCGGCAATCTCCCAGTCGTCGGGGTTATCGAACATGCCGACCATCAACGCGTTGGTCAGAATCACGCGCGGGGCGCCCGGCCTGCTTGGGAACAGCCCCAGCGGATGGCCGGATTCGAGCACCAGCGACTGTTCTTCGGTCAATTCTTCGAGATACCGCTTGATCAGGCGGTACTGCAGCCAGTTCTGGCAGGGCTGACCGGTCTCGCCGTAGGTAACCAGCTCATATGGATAGAGCGCAACCGCAAAGTCCAGGTTGTTATCGATCATCACCTGAAACGCCTTGCCCGCGAGGCACTTGCCCTTGTATTCGTTGATGGGTTTGCCGTAGATGCGCCCCTCGGGGCGGTAGCGGTAGGCGTAGATGCGGCCGCGCGTTTTCAATTCTTCCAAAAACTCCGGCGCAAGCGTTTCATGCAGGGGCTCCGGCACGTACCGCAGCGCGTTTTTGAGCGCCTGCCGTGTCTGCATAGGGGTCAGGCGATAACCGCGATCCGGCGCACGGCGAATATTCGGCTCGAATGCCTGCAGTTGCGGCAGTTCGTCCGGCAGCGAAATTTCAATTGTTCGCGTTTTATCTGCTCCGCTCATATTCGATCGCCTCCATAGTTCAAATCAATTCAGCGCGCCGCAGACGTTTTCGGCGGCGGCAACGACCTCCTGCGAGCACACAAGCTGCTCGCACTTGGCAATCTGCTCGTACATCACCACATCGTGCTCGACAAACGGCACTTCCTTTCGGAGAACGTCGTAGACCGCACGGGTGGCGGGCGCGAGCCGTTCCGCGCCGAGCATAGAGAGCGCCTGCCCCGCCGCGAAGAGCTCGATGGCAAGCACGCGTTCGGCATTATGCAGAATCTCGGCGGCCTTTCGCGCGGCGATAGTGCCCATGCTCTCATGATCCTCCTGATTGGCGGACGACGGAATGGAGTCCACGCTTGCGGGGTGCGCGAGAATCTTATTCTCGGAAACCAGCGCCGCCGCCGCGTACTGGGCGATCATAAACCCGGAGTTCAGCCCGCCGTTCGGGGCGAGAAACGCGGGCAGGTTGTTGTTGAGATACGGGTTGACCAGCCGTTCCGTGCGCCGCTCGGACACATCCGCGAATTCCGCGAGCGCAATGGCGAGAAAGTCGAACGCCAGCGCCATGGGCTGGCCATGGAAGTTTCCGCCGGAGAGCACGTCGTTCTCGTCCGGAAAGATCAGCGGGTTGTCGGTCACGGCGTTGATTTCGCGCGTGACGGCTTCCGCCACGTAGCCAACGGCGTCCCGGCTTGCGCCGTGAATCTGCGGAATACAGCGGATGGAGTATGCGTCCTGCACCTTGCCTTCGACCGACTCTTTGGAAAGCCCGCTGTCTGAGAGGAGCTTTCTGAGGTTCGCCGCGCAGGCAACCTGCCCGGGATGCGCGCGCAGGCGGTGCACGCGTTCGTCAAACGCGCCGGTGATGCAGGTTTGCGCTTCGCAGGTCAGCGCGGCGACGATATCCGCCGTTTTTACAAGCCGCAGCGCGTCGTAAACGGCCAGCGCGCCGATGGCGGTCATAATCTGTGTGCCGTTGATGAGCGCGAGCCCTTCCTTGGCCGCAAGCCGGATTGGTTCCAGCCCCGCGCGGCGCATCGCTTCCGCGCCGGAGAGCGTTTCGCCCTTATACTCTGCTATGCCCTCGCCGATCATCGGCAGCACCATATGCGCCAGCGGAACGAGATCTCCGCTTGCGCCCAAACTGCCTTTTTCGGGAATGACGGGATGTACGCCGAGGTTCAGCATGGCAAGCAGCGTCTCCATGGTGGAAAGCCGAATGCCGGAGTACCCGCTGGAAAGCGCGTTGAGCCGCAGAAGCATGGAAGCGCGCACCGCATCCGTCGGCAGCGGGTCGCCCGTCCCGCAGGCGTGGCTCACGATGAGGTTGCGCTGCAGTTCTTCGGTGTCCCCATCCGCAATGCGCTTTTCGGCAAACTTGCCAAAGCCGGTGGTCACGCCATAGACCACAGCGCCGGATCGTCTTTTTTCGTCCACAACCGCGCGGGAACGTTCAATTGCCGCCATTGCGGAAGAAGAAAT
>JBDKTD010000257.1:0-11767 GCA_039680365.1 Clostridiaceae bacterium | reverse complement strand
TCGGCGGTTCTTCCCGCATCCCGGTTGTTCAGGAAATGGTCAAAAAAATCACCGGCAAAGAGCCGTTCAAGGGCATTAACCCGGATGAGTGCGTCGCCATCGGCGCGGCCATTCAGGGCGGCGTTCTCGGCGGCGAAGTCAAGGACATTCTGCTTCTGGACGTTACCCCGCTTTCGCTGGGCATCGAGACCGTCGGCGGCGTGTTTACGCGCCTGATCGACCGCAACACGACCATCCCGACCAAGAAGAGCCAAATTTTCTCGACCGCGGCGGACGGTCAGACCAGCGTGGAAGTCCACGTTCTGCAGGGCGAGCGCGAAATGGCGCAGTACAACAAAACCCTCGGCAAGTTCCAGCTCACGGGCATTGCGCCCGCGCCGCGCGGCATGCCGCAGGTCGAGGTTTCGTTTGATATCGACGCAAACGGCATTGTGCACGTTTCCGCCAAGGAACTTGGCACGGGCAACGAGCAGCAGGTGACCATTACCGCTTCGAGCAACCTCAACGAAGAGGAAATCAAGCGCGCGGTAACCGACGCCGAAAAGTTCGCGGGCGAGGACAAGAAGCGCAAGGAAGAGGTTGAAACCCGCAACCACGCGGATCAGCTGATCTACACCACCGAACGTTCCCTCAAAGAGATGGGCGACAAGATTGACGCTTCCGGCAAGGAAGAGATTGAAAAAGCGGTTGCCGACCTCAAAAAGACGCTGGAGAGCGGCGACGTCGGCCTAATCAAGACCGCCAGCGAGCACCTCACCGAGGTGAGCTACCGCGTGTTCGGCAAGGTCTACGAGCAGGCAGCGCAGCAGCAGCAGGCGGCGGGCGGCCCGCAGGGCGAACCGCAGAGCGGCGCTCAGGGCGGCGCGCAGGACGATGTTGTGGACGCGGACTACGAGGTTGTGGACGACAACAAATAATCTGTTATACTATGATATGATCGGGGGAGGCGAAAGCACGGCTTTTGTTCTCCCTCGAACGGAAAAACCATATGCGACGCGTAACGTCGTAACGTAAATAATCCGTTTTCAACGGCGGATTCAATCGAAATCGAAGGGAAATAAGGAGGCGCAGAAGTTTGCGCCTCCTTATCGAGAGGTAAGGGGCATTGGCTGACAAACGCGACTATTACGAAATACTGGGCGTATCCAAAACCGCAACGGTGGAGGAGATCAAGAGCGCGTTCCGTAAACGCGCCAAGGAATGCCACCCCGACCTGCATCCGGGCGATAAAAAGGCGGAAGCGGAGTTCAAGGAACTCAACGAAGCGGCGGAAGTGCTCGTCGATCCCGAAAAGCGCGCCAAGTACGATCAATACGGCCACGCGGCGTTCGATCCCTCCATGGGTGGGCAGGATCCGTTTGCGGGCGGCGGCTTTGGCGGGTTTGGCGACCTTGGCGATATTCTGGGGCAGATGTTCGGCGGCGCGTTCTCCGGCGGCGGTTTCGGCGGCTCAAGCCGCAACGGCCCCGTTCCCGGGGAAGATTTGCGCTACAGCATAACGATCTCCTTTGAGGAAGCCGCGTTCGGCGCGGAAAAGGAAATTACAATTCCGCGCGAAGAGGTCTGCGAAACCTGCGGGGGCAGCGGCGCAAAACCGGGTACGGAACCCGTCAAGTGCAAAACCTGCAACGGCACGGGTCAGGTGCGTACGCAGCAGAGCACGATTCTCGGCTCGTTTACGTCAACGCGCCCCTGCGCGGCCTGCCGGGGCACGGGCAAGTTTGTCAACGACCCCTGCCCGGAGTGCCGGGGAGCGGGACGCGTTCGTAAAAACATCAAAAAGACGCTCAAAATTCCGGCGGGCATCGACAACGGTCAAACACTGCGCCTGCCGAACATGGGCAGCGCCGGTCATCGCGGCGGCCCGAACGGCGATCTCTATGTGACCATCGGCGTGCGCTCGCATAAGCAGTTTGTGCGCAAAGGCTTCGACCTGTATCTGGAAATTCCGATTTCCTACACCATGGCGGCGCTGGGCGGCAGCATCACGGTGCCTACGCTCAAAGAAAGCGTAAAGTACACCATTCCCGCCGGAACGCAGCCCGGCTCGACCTTCCGCCTGCGCGAACAGGGCATTAAGCACCTTAACGCAAACGGCGTAGGCGACCTGCTGGTCACCGTGAAAGTGGAAGTGCCCAAGCACCTGACGGAAGAGCAAAAGTCGCTGCTGGAACAGTACGCCGCAACGCTCGGCGAAAACGGCGAAGGCAGAACGGGTAAGAAGACCGTGTTCAACCGCTCAAGCAACAGAAAATAAGCGGAAACAAAAAATGCCTCTCTAGAAAAGGAGAGGCATTTTTGTATTTTAATACTACGCTTCCGGCGGAGTCGTCAGACTGGTTGGCGTTTCTTGCAGACTGGAATCATCCGTCGCGGCGGCCGCAAGCGCGCGCTTGCGCCTCTGCGTGAGAATGAGGTGCATGATCAGCGAGATCACGCCGCTGATGAGCAGGATCACGTAATAGCTCATGAGGCGGTAGAGCAGCATGGCGGGCACGATCAGCGCGCTTTGGAACAGCACGCGAAAGATCGTTACAAACCCGCTCTCGCTTGCGCCCGCGGAACCGGGCAGCGGCAAAAAGCAAACCGCAAGGTAGAGTATCGACTGCAGGGCAATAAAGTCCACCATGCCAAAACCGCTGAGTCCGAACGCGCGGTAAATGAAGTAGGGAATTACAAACTGCATGCCCAGCAGTACGATATAGGCAAACAGCTCGCCAACCAGCAGCCATGGGTGTTTGCGAAACACCTCGGCGCCCTGCTTATAGAGCGCAATCTGCTTGTTGATACGCGCCTGGATGGCTTCCGGGTGCTTGATAATCTTTATCTTTGTCAAAAGCCGGGTCGCCCAGTTGACGGCGCGGGTGACGAAGCTCTGCGAAAACATTGCAAACAGCAGAAACAGGATCAGGCCGATATTGACAATGGCGCCAAAGAGCAAAAACCAGAGAAACGCGCCAAGGTTATCCAAAATCAACCCCGCGCGGAACGGAAAGAGGATTGCGGGAATCAGCAGTACGACGATTTGGTGCGAAGCGTTGACCAGCAGCAGCGAAAGCGACGCATGTGAAACCTCCACGCCGTAGCCAAGCATGTAGTAGAGCTGCATCGGCTGTCCCGCCGCGCCCGCTGGCGTGATGGCCGTATAATACTGGCCGATAAAGCCGAAACCGATGCTGCGAATGAGCGAAATGCGCTTTCCGTCGAGCGCGCGCAGCGAAATATGCAGCGCAATGCCGAACATGACCGCGGCAAGGAGAGAAGCGCCCAGCGCGCAGAGCAGCCATAAGGGGTCGGCGGACTTGACGGCGCTCCAGACTTCCGTAAGGGAAGTATCGCGCAGCGCAAAATACATGGCTCCCGCGATCAGCGCGAACAGAAAAACGGAACTCAGAATGCGCCAGCGTTTCTTCGGCTTATTCGCTTCGGACTGCGTCGGTTCCACGACGGGAGCGTTAGGCCGCTCTTCGTGAACGGGTTCTGTTTGATTCATCTTCATGAGTTGTATGATACTAAAATTGCAAAGAAAAAGCCAGACGCGAGCGCCAGTACAAACGTGAAAAAAGTATGAACTCGAATAAAACGACGCGCTCGTTTCAAATAGCGCGCCGTTTTGGCGAAAATTGAACGTTGTTGCCGGTTACTCGAAAAATCGTTCAGTTACCGAGAATTTGCGCCTGCAGTTTTTTGGTAAGACCCGAAAACGTGGTTTGATACGCGTTATCCAGCATGGATTTTGCGGTATCGTCCGGCACGTCGGTATCCAAAAAGAGCGAACTCCAGTGCGTTTTGTCGGTATAGTAGCCGGGTATGATCGCGCCCGGGTACTGCGCACGCAGAATTTCAGAAAACGCAGGGTCTAGCTTGACGGTCATCAGCGGGCGGCCGTCTTTATACTCGCCGAGCATGAGGAAGATTTTGCCGCCTATTCGGCAGAGGGTGGAACCCCACTCGGCTTTATACTCCTGTTCCACGCCCGTTTTCTCCATACAGTATGGAATAATCCAATCGCGCATCGTTTGCTCCAATTCAATAAATTTCGTAGTTTATGCTTCTTCCACGGTGAAAAACGCCTGATGTCCCGCCGCGTCCGTAAACTGAACGACGGGGGAGCTGATCCCTTCCAGCGGGAAGGAAATTGGCAGCACGGGCTGACAGTTTGTAACGGCGGGGTAAAAACAACCGTCTTTTGCTTCACCGACGGCGGCATAGACGAGCGGATAGTCGTCTGCAAACGAGGCCTGTTCCACAACGAGCTGCGCTTTGCCGCGCTGGACAGTTTTCTTTGCGGAAAACACGGCTTCCGTTTCATCCGCAGGATACCGCAGGCGCAGCACGTGCTCGCCTTCCAGCAAAGACACCGCGCTGGTGTTTTGAAGCTGGCGTGCGCGCAGCAGGTACAGCGTAAACGGGGAAGCGTCCACCGCGAGAAACCGCCTGCCGAGCTTGCTTGCTGCCGCGGCGGTGGTTCCGCTGCCGGAAAACAGGTCGCAGACCAGATCGCCCGGACGGGAGGAAGCGAGAATCACGCGGTTGAGCAGCGCTTCCGGCTTTTGCGTGGCGTAGCCGACGCGCTCTTTGTCCTTTTGCTGCAGGTGCTCGATATCGTCCCAGACGTCGCTGGGGTAGACGGGGGAATCTTCAAAGTAGGTGTAGACTTTTCCTGCGGAGCGGATGGTAAAGGCGATTCTGCCTTCCTCGTCGATAAAGCGGCGCATGTGATTGCGCTTCTCCGGCCCGCGCGGGCGACCAACCGCCTGAATATTGAAATACACATTCGCGCTTTTACGGTAAAACAGAATCGTATCGTGTTTGCGCGGGTAGTAACGCGTGCTCCTGCCGCCGGATTTGTAACACCAGATGATCTCGTTCATGAAGTGTTCCGCGCCGAAGACTTCGTCCATCAGCAATCGGAGCTTGGCGCTCATGCGGTAATCGATATGCAGGTAGATTGAGCCGGTGTCGCAGAGCAGTTCACGCGCGCCGGTCAGGATGACCTTCATCCAGAGCATGTAGTCTTTTTCGCGCATCTTATCGGAATAGGCGGGCAGGCTGATGCTGCGCTTTCCTGCGGTCAGCTTGAAGTGAAACACGTCCCCCGTGCCGAACGGCGGATCGAGGTAGATAACCTGCACCGTTCCGGCATACTCGGCAAGCAGGGCTTCGAGCGCTTCCTCCGCGCGCGCCAGCAGAAACAAGCCGGGGCCGCCGCGAGGGTGCAGTTCTTCGGTGCAGGTGATGCGCATGAAAACGCCTCCGATCCAATCGCTTCGATGGTTTGCTAAAAAAAGTGAAAAAAGAGCGGGATCGGCGAACTAATCGTTCGGCCGGGATCCCGCCGCGATGGCGACATGCGACTCCATATATTCCTTGGCGGCTTGCGCTTCGTGATTTTCGAGCGCGTGGTAGATCTTTTGATGCTCCGAAAGTGAGCAGACGGCGCGTTCCGGCAGGGTCAGCGAGCTTTGGCGCGCCTTGCGGATATTGTGGTGCAGCGAAGCGAGAATATGCCGTATCGTGCGGCTGCCGCTGGCTTCGTAGATGATTTCGTGAAAGCGCGTGTCCAGACGGACAAGGTGTTCAACGTCGTTTTTGTGCGTGTAGAACTCCATGAGCTCCACAACGTCCTTGAGTTCGCCCAGCAGGTCGTCCGAAATTCGCTCCGCCGCCCAGTAGGCCGCCTGGCCTTCGAGCAGGTGGCGAATGGTGGAAACGTCCTGATAGTCCTCGTTGGAAAAGCCTTTCACGACAACGCCGCGGTTCGGGTGGGAAGCCACAAGGTCCTCCAACTCGAGCTGCTTGAGCGCTTCGCGCACGGGCGTACGGCTGACGCCGAGCTCCTCGGCGATCTTCATTTCGACGAGGCAGTCGCCCGTTTGATACCTGCCCTCGGCAATGCCGTCGCGAAGGCTTCGATATACTTTTTCGGAAAGCGAAGAATAATCTTTAGAATCGTAAAATCCGGCCATAAAAGGTCACATCCTTACCGCTAGTGTATCGTGTTTCCGGTTGAAATACAAGCGTTTGTATACAAATATACAATAGACGAAATCTGTACAATATTCCCTAAAAATAAATGCCGACGGAATCCGAATGAAGCTGAAAAAAGACTAATATCACGCGCAGTGCCGCAATATTGCCGCAAAGGATTCACCACGGGGTAACACGGCGGGGGCTTTGCTTATTTACAGGAATCATTTCGACTGGTATAATTTTCCGTATACAAGAATGGAGGTGTGCATATGTCCGAAGAAAAAAAGACCGGCACCGAAGTTTCCGCCGAAACAACTGACGGAGGCCGAATCGTATTTGCTGACGACGTCGTAGCGACCATCGCGGCGCTAGCCGTTGCGGACGTGGAAGGTGTTTCCGCCCACAGCGGAGGCGTAGTAGAAGGCATCACCGAAATGCTCGGCAAAAAGAACATGACCAAAGGCGTAAAAGTGGAAGTCGGAACGGAAGAAGCCGCCGTAGACGTTTCCGTTATCGTCAAGTTCGGTTTCAAAATTAAGGAAGTCTGCGAAAAAATTCAGATCGCTGTCAAAAACGCCATCGAGACCATGACGGGTCTGAAGGTCGTGGAGATCAACGTGTTCGTGCAGAGTATCGCGTTCGAACCCGTAGAAACGGCCGCGCAGAAAGCCGAAAAACGCAAAGCAGCCAAAGAGGAAGCCGTGGAAGCGAAAAAAGCAGCGGCGCCCTTACCGGAACCGCCGCGCGTCAAGTAAACTCAAACACATCACCGTGAATGCAAGCGCGGGCGGAGGAAAGTCCGCCCGCTTTACAGGAAGAAACGCCGTAGCGCGTGAAAAAATCCATAGAGGGAATTCCTTACTTTGAATGGAAAGCGGCGAACAGACGGATCGATCCGCCGCGCCGATTGAAAAAGGGGTTATCGCAATGAAACTGAAATGGTTCGACCGGTTGTTGCTGGGCATTCTCTTAATCGTGGCCATCGTAGCGTCGTTTGTGCTCTTTGGCATGGCGGCAAACCTCATTCAGGAACCCGTCGTAACGGGCTTTATCGCGCAGTTTTACATGTTCAAGGAAAACGCGCTGATCCTCGCAGGCTGCGGGCTGATCCTGCTGCTGATTTCGATTAAGCTTCTGTTTGCAGGCAAAGGCAAAAAAGTTGAAGTGCGCCCGGCTTCCGCGCTGATGAAGCAAACGGAGTTTGGCGGCACGTTTATTACGCTGGAAGCGCTGGACGCCATGATTCAGAAGCATTGCCGCGCACAGCAGCGCGTCAAGGACTGCCATACCACCCTGCATTCCACGGAAGCGGGCGTTACGGTAGGCATCCGCCTCGCGGTACTGCCGGATACGGACGTTGTAACGCTCTCCGCCGAACTGCAGAAGACGCTGAAAGAGTATGTGGAAGGCCTTACGGGTATCCATGTCACCGAAATCGGCATTCTGGTTGAAAGTGCGGCGGCTCCCGCGACGGCAAGCGTCGCGCGGATCGACTGAGGAGGAGCAGCATGAACGGCTCGTTTTCCGAGTTTGTCAAGGAACATAAATTCACCATCCTCCTGGTGCTGATCGGACTGATTCTTTCAATCCTGTTTTTCACCATCGGGTTTTGGCGTACCATCCTCTTGATGCTGATTCTCGCGCTCTGCTTCTTTGTTGGCTTTTTACTCGACAAGGGCGGGCTGGAAGGGCTGAAAGAGTTTTTTAACAAGCTGTTTACGAAGAATAATAAAACCGTCTGACGCGCGGCGCTGATGGAGCGCGCAGACCACAGGGTAAGGAAACGATTGCATGAGCAGAACGAGCGCGCGTGAAGTCGCGATGATGATGGAATTTTCCCGCATGCTTGGCGGCGATGACACGCCCGAACGCGTTTGCGACAAGGCCGAGGGAATCGGCGAAGGCGCATTGGACGCGGAGGACGTCTGTTACGTCGAGCAGATCAACGGCGGCGTGGACGCGCACCAACAGGAGATTGACGCGCTGATCTCCAAATACTCCGTGGACTGGGCGATCGAGCGCATCGCGAAGGTGGACTTGAGCATTCTCCGCGTTGCGATCTATGAAATGCTCTACCGCAAGGAGGACGTGCCCGCGGGCGCGGCCATCAACGAAGCGGTGGAACTGGCCAAACGCTATGGCGGCGAACGTTCTTACGCGTTTATCAACGGTATTTTGGGCAGCGTCGCTAAAGAACTCGCCGTCACATGAGCCGACTGTTCTTAGGCGTCGATACGAGCTGTTATACGACGTCGGTTTGCTGCGTATCCGAGGAAGGCATCGTTTTCGAACGGAGAACGATGCTTTCTGTGCCGTTGGGCGAACGCGGGCTTCGACAGTCCGACAGCGTATTTCAGCATATTCGAAACCTTCCGCCCCTGATCGAAGAACTGCTCGGCGCAATCGTAAGAAACAGCGTTACCGCCGTTGCGGTGAGCGCAAAGCCGACCGCGGAAGCGGACTCCTACATGCCGGTGTTTCTGGCGGGCATACTCGCGGCGGGTTCCATTGCAAACGCTTTGGGCGTGCCTCTTCTGGAAACGACGCATCAGGCGGGGCATATCCGTGCCGCGATGCTGGATCACGAGCGGGAAATTCCGAAAAACGAGCCGTTTCTGGCGATGCATTTGTCCGGCGGGACGACGGATTTACTCTCCGTCCGGCTTGAAAACGGCACCGTAGGCGCAATCGAACGCATCGGCGGCTGCGATGATCTGCACGCGGGGCAGTTTGTGGATCGCGTCGGAGTCAAACTGGGGTTGCCGTTTCCGAGCGGGAGCGCCTTGGAAGTTCTGGCGCGTGCGGCAAAACGGCGGGACATTCGCCTGCCTTCGAGCGTAAAGGGGCTGACCTGTTCGTTTTCCGGGCAGGAATCGCAGTCTCAGCGGCTCATCGAGCAGGGCGAAGCGGCAGAGGAAGTCGCCTACGCGGTTTACGACTGCCTGGCGCGGACATTTTCCAAGATGCTGCTCAACGCCATGGAGCAGACCGGCGGAACGACCGCGCTGCTCTCCGGCGGCGTTTCCGGCAGCGAACTACTGCGGGAACTGCTTGCAGAACGGTCGAAAAAGAGTTTGCTGTTTGCGGGCAAAGGCCGTTCCAGCGACAACGCAATCGGAACCGCGCTGCTCGCAAGGGACAGGCTTTCCGGCGATTAGCGGATGAATCGTAACCGCGCTGCTCGTGCGGGACAAGTCTTTTTATGATTAACGAATGAAGTTGAAATCTAGCAGAGGGGAGGCGGATTGAATGGAGCAGACGCTCACACCGGTTTTCAGCGTCAGCGAACTCAACGAGTACGTCGCAACCCTGCTCACCGCCGATCCCAACCTCTGCGATATCCGTGTCAGCGGCGAGATCAGCGGTTTTAAGCGGCATACGTCCGGGCACCTGTATTTCTCGCTCAAGGACGAAAACGCGCTGGTGCGCTGCGTTATGTTCCGCCAGCAGGCCATGCGGCTGAACTTCATCCCGCAGGACGGAATGCGCGTGGTGTTAATGGGGCGCGCTTCCCTCTACGAAAAGGATGGAACGTTTCAGCTCTACGCCACCTACCTCAAAAAGGGCGGCGAAGGAGAGCTGTTTGCAAAGTTTTTAGCGCTCAAGGCCGAACTGGAGCAAAAAGGGTACTTTGCGCAGGAGCGCAAACGACCGATTCCGTTTTTACCGGGTCGCGTCGGCGTTGTCACCAGCGAAACGGGAGCCGCCGTACAGGACATCGTCAATATCATCCGCAGGCGCTTTCCGCGTATGCCAATCGTGCTCGCTCCCGTAAGAGTGCAGGGACAGGGCGCTTCCAATGAGATTGCCCGCGCGATTGCGCTGATGAACGAAGCGAACGCCGCGGATGTGCTGATCGTTGGCCGCGGCGGCGGCAGCATGGAAGACCTCTGGGCGTTCAACGAGCCGGAGGTTGCCGAGGCGATCGTTCAAAGCCGCATTCCGATTATCAGCGCGGTCGGGCACGAAACGGACTTTACCATTGCGGATTTCGCGGCGGACCTGCGCGCGCCGACGCCTTCCGCCGCGGCGGAGCTCTGCGTGCCGGAGATGCAGGCCTGCTACGACGCGGTTGATTCGCTTGCCGAACGGATGCGCCGCGCGCTGAGAGCGTCCCTCGAACGGATGCGCTCGAACGTAAAGCTGTTTGCTTCGTCCAGCGCGTTTCGTTTGCTGGAGCGCAAGGTGCAGACCGAACGCCAAACGCTTGACTTAACGCGCGAAAGCGCGCTCCGTGCGGCGAAAGAACGCTTAAAATGCGAACGCACGACGCTCGGCACACTGCAAGCAAAGCTGACCGCGCTCGGGCCAAGCGCCGTGCTGGAGCGCGGGTACGCGATTTTAGCGGACAGCGCCGGAAAGACCGTAACCGGCGTAAGCACGCTCAAACCAAAGGACAGCATAGCAATCACCATGCGCGACGGTACGGCCGAAGCGAGCATTGAGCGGGTAGAAAGCAAGGCTTAACAAGCCTCCATAGAACGGGTAGAACGCAAGGCTTGACAAGCTTCCCTTGACAAGCTTCTATAGAACGGGTAGAACGCAAGGCTTGACAAGCCTCCAAATGGAACGGACAAGACTCTGCGGAGGAGGAAAAACAATGGAACAGCCACTGCGCTTTGAAGATGCGATGCAGAAACTTTCCGGCATCGTGGAAAAACTGGAGAGCGGGGAAGGCTCGCTCGACGAGATGCTGCGCCTTTACGAAGAAGGCATGCGCCTCGTCAAGGCCTGCGAATCCCAGCTCGACGCCTACGAAGCGACCATCACCAAACTTGGCCAGAGCGCCGGAGGCGGCGAAGATGCTTAACAGCCGCTTGGACGCGTATGCAAAAATAACCGATCAAAAGCTCGGCGAGTTGTTTTCCGACCCCAATATTCCCGCGCTCCTGAGAGAGAGCATGACTTACAGCGTGTTTTCCGGCGGAAAGCGCCTGCGCCCCGCGCTCTGCATGGCGGCCTGCGAGTTCTGCGGCGGCACGGCGGAGGATGCGCTTTTGCCCGCGTGCGCTGTGGAACTCATCCACACCTATTCGCTGATTCACGACGATTTGCCCGCCATGGATAACGACGATATGCGGCGCGGCAAACCCAGCAGCCATATTGCGTTTGGGGAAGCCAACGCGATTCTGGCGGGGGATGGTCTGCAGGCGCTGGCGTTTGCCGTTCTAGCGGAATGCCCCGCGTTTCTTGCCCAGAAGCATATCGCGCGCGGCGCGTTTGAGATGGTCATGGGCCAAAGCCTCGACTGCAATATAGAAGGCGAGGCGAGCCTGCTCGATACCCTGCAGGACTACAAGACCGGCGCGCTGTTTCGCGCGGCGGTCGGCGCGGGGTCGGCCTGCGCAAATGCATGCACCGAGGAAGCTGTTGCGCTGCTGGATTTTGCCAGCGCTTACGGCATGCTGTTTCAGATTACGGACGACATCCTCGACTTTGAGGGCAGCACGGAAACGCTGGGCAAGTCCGTTGGCAAGGACGCGGCGGCGGGCAAGGTTACATACGTTACCGTATACGGCCTCGCGGGCGCAAAAGAGAAAGCCGAAGCATATGCGGCGGCGGCAAAGCAAGCCGTACAAAAAGCGGGCGGCGATGGAACGTTCTTTCTGGAACTGATCGACTATACGCTCACGCGGCGCGCGTGAACAAACCGGAATAAACAGACAACGAAGGATAATCGAAGCAACATGGATCGTTACCCGATACTCGACAACATCAACTCGCCGGAGGACGTCAAAAAACTGCCGGAAGGCCAGCTGCCCGTCCTCGCGGCGCAAATTCGGCAATACATGAT
>JBDKTD010000105.1:0-2008 GCA_039680365.1 Clostridiaceae bacterium | reverse complement strand
GCGGCGTCTTGGGTTCCGGCAGACCGCGCAGGAGCGAGAGGAACTCCTCACCGGTGATGGTTTCGCGCTCCAGCAGGTACGCCGCCAGCGTATGCAGCGCGCCTTCGTTTTCCCGTAAAATCTTCAGTGCGCGCTGATGCGCGGCTTCCACGATGGACACGATCTCCGCGTCCACCTTTGCGGAAGTATCCGAAGAGCAGGTGAGAGAATTGTCCCCGCCGAGGTAGGGGTTGGACTGGCACTCCAGCGCAACCATGCCGAACGTGCTGCTCATGCCGTAACGCACGACCATGGCGCGGGCGATGCGCGTTGCCTGCTCAATATCGTTGCTGGCGCCCGTGGTGACGGTGCCGAACACGATCTCTTCCGCCGCGCGGCCGCCGGTGAGGGTCGCAATCTTGTTTTCGGCTTCTTCCTTGGTCATCAGGTAGTGTTCGGACTCGTCCACCTGCATGGTGTAGCCCAGCGCGCCGGAGGTGCGGGGTACGATGGTAATCTTATGCACGGGCGCGGAGTCCGTCTGCTTGGCGGCGACCAGCGCGTGGCCGATTTCGTGGTAAGCCACAATCCGCTTCTCCTTGGGGGAGATGACCGCGTTTTTGCGCGCGTAGCCGGCAATAACGACTTCCACGCTCTCCTCCAGATCGCTCTGCTCGACGATTACCCGCTTGAGGCGGACGGCGCGGAGCGCGGCTTCGTTGATGATGTTGGCGAGATCGGCGCCGGAAGCGCCGCTGGTGGCGCGGGCGATCGCCTCAAAGTCCACGTTCGGGTCAATCTTGACGCCGCGCGCGTGGACGCGGAGAATATCGGTTCGACCCTTGAGGTCGGGCAGCTCTACATGAATGCGGCGGTCGAAACGGCCGGGGCGCAGCAGCGCGGGATCGAGCGAATCCGGGCGGTTTGTGGCCGCGAGGATGACAACGCCCTTGCGCGCGTCGAAGCCGTCCATCTCGGTGAGGAGCTGGTTGAGGGTCTGCTCGCGCTCGTCGTTGCTGCCGAGGCCATTGTCGCGGCGTTTGCCGATGGTGTCGATTTCATCGATGAACACGATGCAGGGGGCCTTCTGCTCGGCCTGCGAAAAGAGATCGCGCACCTTGGCCGTACCCATGCCCACAAACATTTCCACAAACTCCGAGCCGGAGATGCTGAAAAACGGCACGTTCGCTTCGCCGGCGACGGCTTTTGCAAGCAGCGTTTTGCCGGTGCCCGGAGGGCCTACGAGCAGCGCGCCTTTGGGCAGCTTTGCGCCGATTTCCGCATAGCGGTTCGGGTTATGGAGAAAGTCCACGATTTCGAGCAGCGCTTCCTTGGCTTCGTCCTGACCGGCCACGTCGTCAAAGGTTTTTCCGGTCTGCGCTTCTACATAGATCTTGGCGTTGGCCTTGCCAAACGAGAGTGCGTTGCCGAGGCCGCCCGGGCCGTTCTGCAGGCGCTTCATCATAAAGCGGCCGACCCAAACAAAGAACAGAATCGGCAGCACCCAGCTGATTAAAAAGCTGATCAGCGGAGAGGCCTGCGTCGGAATACTGGCGGAGAATTCCACGCCAGCCTTGTTGAGGCGGTCTACCAGCGTATCGTCCGGCCAGATGCCGGTTTTGTAATATTTAACCGTGCTGTCCTTGCCGGTGGTAAAAGTGATGGTGCCCGCGGCTTCGTCCCGCGCGACTTCCGTTACCTCGCTTTTTTCCACCATGGTGAGGAATTCGTTGTAGCCTACTTCCTTCACTTCGGCCTGCAAAAGCCCTGGAAACACCAGCGCATTGAGCAGCAGCAAAGCGATGGCCGCAACGACCGCATAATAAATGAGGGGTCTCTTGGAAGGGGTGTGTTCTTTCATAGAGGGTTTGTCCTTTCGGGTGCCCGCCGCGGCGGCGATTATGCCGCACGACGGCGATGGAGAATAACGGCAGTTGGCGCGACGCGCGTTTGGCGGACGGTTCAGCCGTTTTCGTTAACGGCGGAAGCGCCGCAGAGAATCATTTTTTCGGTGAGTTCCGCCATTTCG
>JBDKTD010000327.1:0-3379 GCA_039680365.1 Clostridiaceae bacterium | reverse complement strand
CCTGAATGACCTGCGAACCGTTTTTCTGGTGCACGACAAACGGTTTTTCGCGGTTCTCAATCATGACGAGTTTCTTTTCAGCGCTTTATCAAGCGACGAAGCGGCGGAGCTTCGCGCCTACTTAGTGCCAACCTACACAGCTTCCGAACGGCTTGATCTTTGGCAGAACGCGAGGGAGCAAAAGGACGGCTGGATATTGAAACCTTGCGTGTTCGGAAAAAGCAAGAATGTCTTTGCCGGAAAGGTTACGGAGCAGCGGGAGTGGGAAAGGCTGTTCAGCGAAGGCGAAACGGCCGGGATGGTGCTGCAGCCGTTTATTTCGCAGCGGCTGTTTCAGGGAACGATCGGTTCCCAGCGGTTTCAGGACTATGTGGTGGGTACGCTGCTGTACTTCAACGACCAATACTTTGGGCCGGGGATTTTCCGCGCGTCATCTTTTCCGGTAACCAATATTAAGGACGACAGAAAGCTTGCGCCGTTTGTGACGGCAAAGATCGCTTCGTTTACCGGCAGTATCTAAGCAGCATGAAAACGGATCGTTATCTCCATTCAAAGGCAAGGTGGCGTTATTGAAGATTGCAATCATGCAGCCGTATTTCTTTCCCTACCTGGGATATTTTCAGCTGATTTCGTCTGCTGATGCATTTCTGTTTTACGACAACCTGACCTGTTCGCAAAAGTGGATTACACAGAATCGAATTCTGCAGGTAAACCGTCCGCCGCTTGCCATTTGCGCGCCGGTAACCGGGTACCACTCAGCGAATAAAATCTGCGAAGTCAAAGTGGAACTCGATTCGAACTGGAGAAACAGATTTCTGAAAAAACTTTATTTCAACTACAAGAACGCGGCATTCTATTCGGACGGAATCGGCGTTGTGGAGGAGGCGATCAGTGTTGACACCACTTCGCTTTCGGAGCTCAACATTCGTTCCGCCTCGTCAATTGCGCGCTTTTTAGGCATTTCAACAAGGATTGCGGTCATTACCGCGGCACAGTCCGATCTGCTCGAACGCCAGCTGGAGCAGACGTGCCAGACAGACTATCTCTGCGAAAAAAAGGTGCAGCGAATCCTGAAAATTTGCAGTCAGGAGCACGCGGATACCTATATCAACGCAAGAGGCGGCGTCGCTCTTTACGACAGGGCGGTGTTTGAACAGTACGGCATCCGGCTGCTCTTCAATATTCCGAGGCCGCTGGAATACCGGCAGCTCTCGCCTGTTTTTACGCCGGATCTTTCAGTTATTGATGTACTGATGAACTGCGGCAGGCAAGGAACGCGCGCTCTGCTGGATCAATACGATTTAGTGTAGTTTTCCACCAAGCGTATGACGCGTTTGCCGTTTTTTCGCCGGTTTTCGTATGCAAGCATGAGCCGCCGCACGGCGGGAAACCGCGCGTCAGAGAATGAAGTAAAATTCGCAAAAGGAAGCAGAGATGAACGCTCGAAACCGAAATCAATTCGATCAAACGCTCCGGTTTTCCCTGATACTGCCTGCGTATAACCGCGGGTACTGTGTTGAACGCGCCATTCAGTCCGTGCTGTACCAGACGTACAGCGGCTACGAACTGATTATTGTGGACGACGGCTCAACGGACAATACGGAGCGCATTATTACCGAGCGCTATCAAAAGGAACTCGCCAGCGGCAGAATTCGGTATATAAAGCAGGAGGAGAACCGCGGCGTCTGCCACAGCAGAAACGTTGGTCTGGCGGCGGCAAAGTACGACTGGATCGGCTATATCGATTCGGATAACACGATCAAGCGCACGTTCCTTGCAACCTATGCGGAAGCGATGAAGGCTTACCCCAAGGCCAAAGCGTTCTACGCAAACTGGAAGAACCGCGAGCGGGGCACGAAAGGCAGCTGGTTTGAAGGGCCTTTTTCCTATGAAGCGCTAATCAAGCGGAACTATATCGATCTTGGCGTCTACCTGCATCACCGCGAATGCTACACCGCGCTCGGTGGATTCGACGAGAGCCTGCGGCGGCTGGTGGATTGGGATCTGATTCTGCGTTATTCCAGGAAATACCCGCCGGTAAGCGTCCCCGGCGTCGTGATGAGCTATAACGACGCGGACGTGCAAGACCGCATTACGCATAAAGAAAACCTGCGCCTCGCCATGAACCGCATTCTGGAAAAGCACAATCCGGACGCGGTAAAGGTCAGCGTTGTGATCCTCTCCTACAATCAGGAGAACTATATTACCGAAGCGATCGAAAGCGTGCTTTTCCAGCGCGGCGCTTTCCTCTGCGAAATTCTGCTTTCGGACGACGGCTCCACGGACCGTACGCCGGAGATTATGGCGGAGTATGCGGCAAAATACCCCTCGCTGATACGGAATATCTCCAGCACGGAGAACGTTGGTATTTCCCGTAACTACAGGCGCTGTTTCCAGCAGGCAAGCGGCAAGTACGTTGCCGTGCTGGAAGGGGACGACTACTGGAAAGCGACCGACAAGCTGCTCAAACAGGTGGAGTTTCTGCAGGCGAATCCGGACTGCTCAATGGTATTCTCCCGGATTATGATCATCGATGAAGCGGGTACCCGCATCGAGCTGAAACGGCAGCAGTATATCTACCGCACGAAGCTGACGGGGTACGACTTCCTTGCCGATAAATACCTGAATTTGATCGTGAATTTCTCCTGCTGCATGTTTGTTACGAAACACATGCAGCGTTTGCCGGAAGTTCTGTATTCCCTGCGGCTGTCGGAAATACCGCTGGCATTCTATCTGGAGCAGAAAGGGCCCATCGGGTATCTTCCACAGATCGACACCGTTTACCGCAAACATTCGCAGAGCGTCTGGCACGGAGGAACAGACCAGCAGAAATTCCGTTCAAGTTTTGAAATACGAAAACTGACGCTGCATATTGCCGACCGAAAATATAAAAAACTGCTGTACGATTTCATACGCAAGCAGTACTTCTTCTCGCCGCTGGCGGAGAACCTGATTACGGAAAAGGACAAAGAGGAGCTCGCGGCGGCGCTGATTTCCACGGAGCAGACAAAAGCGTCCCGCCTCGGCATCTTCATGCTTGACAGGACGGCGGAAATCGACGAAACTCACGTTGAACGCATCTATTCGGAAATT
Source organism: Clostridiaceae bacterium (assembly GCA_039680365.1). GTDB lineage: Bacteria > Bacillota > Clostridia > Christensenellales > CAG-138 > UBA7703. The sequence continues at coordinate 286 of JBDKTD010000327.1, read as the reverse complement.
GAGCATTCCATCGACCGCGTGTACGTGGTCTGCGGAGAAAACCTCAAGGAAAAGGAACTGTTCGGCCAAATCGGCGCCGCGGTGATTCCAATCCCGCCCGGCTACGAACTGCCCACGCTGGAGCAGATCGTTGGAAACTACATCCCCAAGGACGAGGTGTATATTTACGACGAGGTCGTGTCGATTCAGTTCCTCACAAAGCCGCAGATGATGGAGATACAGGCGAAGCACGGCGGAAAACGCGGCCGCCTCGGCCGCAGGCAAAGCCGAATTGCTTTTCATGCAG
>JBDKTD010000147.1:0-2061 GCA_039680365.1 Clostridiaceae bacterium | reverse complement strand
CTGCGGGAACAGTTGAAAGGGGAGTTTCAGGATGTTTAAGGAGCAGTATATCCGTGACAACGATAAGCTACACGCAAAGGAGACGTTGCTCATGGAAATTAAAGAAAAAGACGCGCAGAGGAAAGAGAAATCTTCGCGGAGGCAGGCTTGGGTGCGCTATGGCGCGGTTGCGGCCGCGTTCGTGCTCATCGCGGGCGGCATCATCGGAACGGTATTTGCCAGCCGCTCAAACACTCCCGCTCCCGGCGGAACGCAAACGCTGTCCGCCGCGGCGGAGCAAGCAACCGGCGACGTGGTCACGGTTGAAAACTACGACGACATTTACGCTCTGATCGAGCAGATGCAGACCTCTTATGAAAACGGCATCGCCTACAGCGGCGGCGCCATGACGCAGGAAGCCGCCGTTGCGGACGGCGCGGAAGTAAAAACGGCCGAAGCGCCCGCAGCCGCGGCGCCCTCCGCCGGCACGAGCGGCCCGCTGGATTATTCCCAGACCAACGTGCAGGTCAAAGGCGTGGACGAAGCGGATATCGTCAAGACCGACGGAAACTACATCTACTATGTGGCCAACAACCAGCTCAACATCATCAAGCCCGACGGCGCGACAACGAAACTGGTTTCCTCCACGCTGCTTGGCGCAAGCGACGCCTGGTGGGGCTATAACTCCGAAATGTTCCTGCTGGGCGACCGGCTCATGATCATCACCCAGGGCTACAACACCGTTTGGGTCAACGATGCTAACGGCGGTTACCAGAACAACACCGACCAGACGCAGGCGGTCATCTACGATATTTCGAATCCCGCCAAGCCCGAGGAGATCATTTCTCTCGGCCAGAGCGGCAGCTACGTCAGCTCCCGTATGATCGGGGATTTCGTATACATCGTGACCTCGCAGTATGTCTACAGCCCGGTGCGCGATACGCCCATGACCTACATCCCGTCGCTTACCACCGGCAAGGAAACGTCCCTGCTTGGCGCGGGCGACCTGTATGTCAGCGGCAGTCCGCAGAGCGCGGCGTATACGGTGGTGGGCTCCATCAACCTCAAGAACGGAGCCAAGTACGCTTCCGCCAAGGCCGTGTTCGGCGGCACCAGCCAGATCTACGCCAACGCAGAGCATCTGCTGCTCGCCATCACGGAGTATACAAACGATGTCAGCCCCATCGCGCCGGATAAGGACGGCAAAAACGTCCAAATCACGACGGGTCAGAGCAACACCAACCTGATTCTGCTCGGCCTCAACGAAGGCGATATCACCAAGCTCGCTTCCGGCACCGTTCCGGGTTACCTGCTCAACCAATTCTCGATGGACGAGTACAAGGGCGTGTTCCGCGTCGTCACCACCGTTGATACCTGGAAACAGTATATCTATACCGACGGCGTGGATACCTACGACTACGAGAGCAGCAACTGGAACAACCTCTACACGCTGGATTCGAGCCTGACGGTGCTTGGCAAAATCGAGAACCTCGCCAAGGACGAAACGGTTCAGAGCGTCCGCTTTGACGGCGACGTCGGCTACTTTGTGACCTTCCGGCAGGTGGATCCGCTGTTTGCGGTGGACCTGAGTAACGCCAAGTCCCCGCGCATCCTCAGCACGCTGAAGATACCGGGATTCTCGGAATACCTGCAGACCTACGGCACGAACCTGCTGCTTGGTCTGGGCTATGACGCGGACGAAAAGACCGGAGCGACCAAGGGCGTCAAGCTCACGATGTTCGACACCAACAACAAAGCCAGCGTCAAGGAACTCTTTACGCAGGCGGTGGACGCGGACTGGACGATCGCGGGCAACAACCACAAAGCCATCCTCGCCGACCCGGAGAAGAACCTCATTGCGTTCCCGGCGGATACGGATTACTACATCTTCCGCTATGACGCGGGCACCGGCTTTACGCAGGTTGCCAAGGTCGATCTCAGCAGCGACCTGTCGAGCTGGAACCTCCGCGGCCTGTTCATCGGGGACAACTTCTACGTTGTCAGCGAGTCGAGCGTAACGGTTATCTCGCTGGTGAACTACGAAGTGCTCACCAAGCTCAAGATCGCGTAAACGAAAACAAC
>JBDKTD010000092.1:0-2425 GCA_039680365.1 Clostridiaceae bacterium | reverse complement strand
AATGGTCTCGATGCGCTCCAGCGTGGAGAAGATCAGCGGAATGGTGATGTTGAGAATGTTCTTGACCCGCTTGCCGAGCTTTTCCTTTTTGGATAAATCCAGCCCGCGGCTCTGCTGGGCGGCGGAGATATCCTGATAGTCCCGAATCAAATCCGGAAAATATCGCAGCGTCAGCGAAAAGGCGAACGCCGCCTTGTAGCTCACCCCCGCGCGGTTGATGCTGGCGGCGAGCTCACTGGGGTTCGTCGAGAGGAAAAAGATGATGCCGAGCGGCACAACGGAGGCGTATTTGAGCGTCTGCGTCGATTGATACAGCAGCTGCTCGCTGGTTACGTAATAACGCCCCGCAATGCGGAAGAGCACATGCTCCGTGCCGTAGATTTCGGTTCCGTACGTAGGAGCGAAAACAAAAGTCAGTATAAAGTTAATCACAAGAAAGATCACAACATAGATCAACATCAGCTTGATCTGGTAAAACTGGATGCCGGAAATCTTGAGCATGATCAGCGAAAACACGAGCACAAAGCCGATGACGCGGATATCGAAGGAGAACATGACGGCTCCGGTCAGCATTAAAAAGCACAGCAGTTTGGTCACGCCCGAAAGGTCGAAAATGGCGTTATGCCGCTCGATATAGTCGAAGAGTTTCGCTTTCACCGCGCCGTCCTCCTCTCGAAATCGATAAAGTGCTGCACAAACCTTACGGGATCGACAATGCCCGCGCGCTCGGCCAGTTCGTAGAGCGAGGTCACCTTGAGGCTCGCTTTTTCGGCGATTTCGTGGCTGGTGAGCGCTTCGACCGCGGAACCGTCCAGCAGGATTTCACCGCCGTGCAGAACGATGGCGTGCGGCGTGTATTCGAGCATCAGGTGCATATCGTGCGTGATTAACAGAATCGTAGTTCCCTGCTCGTTGAGGGAGCGCAGAAACTCCATAATCTCCGTGTAGTGCCGGTAATCCTGACCGGCGGTCGGCTCGTCGAGGATGATCAATTCGGGTTCAAGCACCAGCACGGAGGCGATGGTGACGCGCTTTTTTTGCCCAAACGAGAGCGCGGCGATCGGCCACTTGCGAAACGGCGACAGCCCGCAGATTTTGAGCGCCTGCTCCACGCGGGGTTTCATCTCCTCCTCGCTCATGCCGCGAAGGCGGAGGCCCAGCGCAACCTCGTCGTAGATCATGGCTTTGCAGATCATCTGATTCGGGTTCTGCATAACGTATCCAATGCGGCCGGAGCGTTCGTGGATGGTCAGCCCCCGCATCGTTTCGCCTTTGAAGAGCAGTTCCCCTTCCGGGTCTTTGCAGATGCCGGTAATCACCTTTGCCAGGGTCGATTTGCCAGCGCCGTTTGTGCCGACGAGGCTTGCCATTTCGCCCTGTTCGATGGAGAAGCGCATGTTCTTTAAAATCGGCTTGCCGCTGACATAGCTGTAGCCCAGATCCCGCGCTTCCAGCAGCGGTGGGCGCTGTTCCCTCGGCGCGTGCTCCGGCTGCGCGGCGTCCCAGCCAAACACAGCCTTACGCACGGCTTCCACGTCCAGCGTGTCGATGCGTCCTGCGTGCAGTTCCTTTGTAATCGTAACGCCCGCGTATTTCAGCGCGGTAACGTAGAGCGGCTCGCGGATGCCCAGTGGCGGCAGGATGCCAGCCGCCATGAGCTCGTCCGGCGGCAGGTCGGCAACGATTCTCCCGTCGGACATGACCACCACGCGATCCACATTGCGGTAGAGCACGTCTTCCAGACGGTGCTCGATGATGACGACGGTTTTATGATAGTCTTTTGAGATGCGGTCGATCAGGTCGATGGCGGTTTTACCCGTCGCGGGGTCGAGGTTTGCCAGCGGCTCGTCAAAGAGCAGGATATCCACCTCGTGCACCATCACGCCCGCAAACGAAACGCGCTGCTTCTGCCCGCCGGAGAGTTCGAAGGGCGAAGCGGAGAGCAGGTGATCCATCTCCACAAGCGAAGCGGTCTGCATGACGATTTGCTTCATCTCGTCCTGCTTCATGCACTCGTTTTCGAGCGCAAAGGCGATATCCTCGCCAACCGAAAGGCCGATGAACTGCCCGTCGGGGTCCTGCAGAACGGTGCCCACATGCTGGCTCAGCGCAAAGATGCTTTCCTTTTGCGTCTCTTTGCCGGAGACGCGGAGGCTGCCCTTGATCACGCCCGGATAGGAAAACGGAATCAGTCCGTTGACGCAGCTGCCCAGCGTGCTCTTGCCGCTGCCGGAAGGGCCGACGATGAGCACTTTTTCGCCTTCGTAGATGGTCAGGTTGATTTCGTGCAGCGTCGGTTCCGCCTGCGAAAAATACTGAAACGTAAAATCCTGAAATTCAATGACCGGTTTTCGGTTACTCTCCACGGCAGGAATCCTTTTGGCAGGATTTTTGCATGGTGATGCGCCAGGGGGCGCCGGTGCCG
>JBDKTD010000119.1:0-28101 GCA_039680365.1 Clostridiaceae bacterium | reverse complement strand
TCAACGTGGTTCGGTATAAGTACATCGCGTGCCTGATCTGCGGTTTCCTCGCGGGCATGGGCGGCGCGTACCTGACTACCTGCTATGTCAACACGTATTCGGACGGCATCGTAGCCGGGCGCGGGTTTATCGCGCTTGCGGCGGTCATCTTCGGGCGGTGGTCGGCTCCCGGCGTGCTGCTGGCCTGCCTGCTGTTTGGCTTCTTCGACGCGCTGCAGCTGCGGCTTCAGGTGGGAACGGATTTGATACCGTATCAGCTGTTCCAGATGATTCCGTATGTGATGACGCTGGTTGCGCTGACCATCTTCGGCAGCAAGATCGCCGGCCCCAAGGCCAACGGCAAACCCTACTACCGCGAAGAAAGGTAAATGTGTTCTATATGATTTATGCTGCGCATAAATCATATAGGGATATAGGTAATTCCGGGCTGTGCCCGATTACAAAATACATATTCCTGCGGTGATTCGTGCGAAGCACGAATCACCCAAAACCAGTAATTCCGGGCTGTGCCCGATTACAAAATATATTTGGAGGATTGAGGACATGATGAAAAAAGCACTCGCTCTGGTTCTTGTTCTGTGCATCGCGTTTGGCGCCCTGACCGCCTGCGCCGCCAAGGAAACCGCCGTGGAAGGCGAAAAGACCTACAAAGTCGCAATGATCTGCGACTCCAGCATCTCCGATGGCGGCTGGGGTGCCGCCTGCTACAACGGCATGACCGCAGCTGCCGCGACGCGCGGCTGGGAAACCGCCTATACCGATTCCATCGAGCAGTCCGCTTATGCCGATACCATGATCAGCTACTGCGACGCGGGCTACGACATGATCTTTGCCCCGGGCAACCAGTACAGCGACGCCGTCAAGCAGGTTGCCGCGGATTATCCGAACGTCTGCTTTGCGGTTCTCAACGGCTCGACCGAACTGCCCACGGACAACATTATGAGCATGCTGCCCAACGCCGACCAGATCGGCTCCATCGCGGGTATCATCGCGGGTCTCATGAGCAAGTCCAACGTCATCGGCTTCATCGGCGGCATGGAACTGGACACCACGAAGTCCAAGCTCGCGCACTTTGAATCCGCGGCTCAGGTCATCAACCCCAGCATCAAGGCCGTCTCCGCCTATGCCGGTTCGTTCAGCGACACCGCAAAGGGTATGGAGCTTGCCGCTTCCATGATCAATGAAGGCGCGGACGTGTTCTTTGGCGATGCTTCCGCCGTCGACTCCGGCGCGCGCCAGGCCATCGACCAGGCCAACGGCGACACCGTCAAGATCATCGACATCGGCCAGCCTTCCGACCTGCTCGGCCAGAACCCCTGCGTTGCCTGCAGCGTTGTCACCGATAACGCGGGCATGCTCGCCATCTGCCTCGAAAAGGTCGAAACCGGCACGTTCGGCAACGAAGTGGTCTTCGGTTCCCTTGAAAACGGCTGCGTTTTCCTCGGCGCGTTCAACAACGACCTGATCGACGCAGAAACGCAGGCAAAGATCGTTGACTACGTCAAGCAGCTGCAGGACGGCACGTTCGGCAAATAAGCCAGTTCAATCGGTTCAGCAAAAAGTCCGGCTTGATCAGCCGGACTTTTTTTGCGCAAAAAAGCGCCGCGTTCGCGCTCCGGAATTTGTATGGCGGGAGTATGGAAAACCGAATATAATGAGAGCAAGCTGTTCTCGCACAATTCTGATTCCGGCTGGAGTACGGTATGTTTGAAACACGAATTTCCCCGCTCACACAGGAAATGCTGGAATACGCCGAGCGCGGCGCGCCGTCCCGGCAAGCGCTCATTTCGATTATGGATCACAGCCGCGACTGCGAAAAGCGTTACCCCGCGCCGCGCGTGCTGCGGCTCTGCTTTGACGACGCGGAGGGAGCGGATCGGCGGCAGGTGTTAATTTCGGCGGAACAGGCGGAAGCCATTTGCGCGTTTGTACTGCGTTATCGGGCGGAAATCGACCTGCTGATCGTCCACTGTACACAGGGCGCTTCCCGCAGCGCCGCCGTCGCCGCCGCCGTTCTGCGCGGCTTGGGCGAGGGCGACCGGACGATTTGGGAAGACCCGCGCTACTGCCCGAACAGGCTTGTATACTCGGTGGTCTGCGCGGCGTTTGAAAACGCGGCGGAGGACGGCCTGATTTGAATTTTGCCGCGCTGCTGAGCGCGGGAGTTGAACACGGAAACAGGGAGGAAACGAATGCTGTATCTGTCGTACGGAAAAACATCCATTCCCTTTGACGAAACGGGGGCAACGGTGCTGCACACCCGCGTGGACGAGCTGGTCTGCGGCGGCGCGGGCGGCGAGATTGTCCGCGCGGCGATGGCGCGCCCCACCGGCAGCGAACGTCTCAACGCGCTTGCGGCAGGCAAACGGAACTGCGTCGTCATCGTTTCCGACCATACGCGCCCCGTGCCGAGCAGGGATATCCTGCCCGCCATGCTGGACGAACTGCGGCAGGGAAATCCGTCGATCGAAATTACGCTTCTGGCAGCGACCGGCTGTCACCGGGGCACGACGAAAGCGGAACTGACCGAAAAGCTGGGGGAAGCGATCGTAGCGTCCGAGCGAATTGTCGTGCACGACGCCGCCGACGCAAGCGCCAATGTGGAAATCGGTACGCTGCCCTCCGGCGCGCCGCTGGTAATCGACCGGCTCGCGGCAAACGCCGATTTACTGATTGCGGAAGGGTTTATTGAACCGCATTTCTTTGCGGGGTTTTCCGGCGGCAGAAAGAGCGTTCTGCCCGGCGTCTGCGACCGCGTGACCGTGCTTGGCAACCACTGCAGCCGTTTTATCGACAGCAAATTCGCCCGCGCTGGCGTTCTCGAAGGCAACCCGATCCACGCGGATATGATTGCGGCGGCGGAGATGGCAAAGCTCAAGTACATCGTCAACGTGGTTATCAACGAACAAAAGCAGACCGTCGCGGCGTTCGCGGGCGATCCAGCGCAGGCGCATCTGGCCGGGTGCGCGTTTCTGCGGCCGTACTGCGAAGTAGAGACAGAACCAACCGATATCGTGATTACCACCAACGGCGGCGCGCCGCTGGATCAAAACGTCTATCAGTGCGTGAAAGGGCTTTCCACGGCGGAAGCCGCGGCAAAACCGGGCGGTGTACTGATTCTGCTTGCCGAATGCGCGGACGGCGTGGGCGGCGAAGGTTTTTACCGCTCTCTGCTGGACTGCGAAAGCCCGCGCGCGCTCTACGAGTCTATTTTGGCAACGCAGCCGCAGCAGACGATTCCCGACCAGTGGCAGAGTCAAATCCTCGCGCGAATCTTAATCAAACACACGGTCATCTTTGTCACGCGCGGAGAACTGGCGGAAACGATCCGGCAAATGAAGATGGAGTATGCGCCGTCGCTGGACGAAGCGCTGAAAAAGGCCCGCGCGCTCAAAGGAGCAAACGCGAGCCTGACGGTGATTCCCAACGGGGTTTCGATGATCGTGTGCCCGGCGCACGCGTAACATATTGCCCATCATCCGGCGTCGTTTCCAACGGTTTCCATGATCGTGCGCTCGGTGAGCGCGTAAGGCGTTTATGCGTACAGAATCAGGCAGCTCGCGGCGGTCATCAGCGCGCCAAGGGAAAGGCAGATGGCGGTGACCGCGTGCCCCAGCTACTGGTGGAGCCACGCAGCGACGATGTTGAACAGCCCGATTCCAAAGACGAACGAACCGAGACAGCGCAGCAGAAGCCAGGGGCTGTTCGGAGCGAGAAGGATAAACTGCGTAACAGCGATAAAGCCCAGCATCGGCAGCAGCAGCGCCGTGCCTCCAATGCACACGAGCAGCGGGTACGCTCTGGGGTGTTCCCGCTTGAAGCGCTTGTCGGAATCCATTGAAAAATAGCTTGCGGCGTGCTTTGGCATGCTGCGGCTGAACACCGGCTGGATCGGGTTTTTCTGTTCCGGAGCCATTTAGATCCTTTCAAATTTAGTTTGCGGCAGACAAAAGCCGCTTCCGCTAAACGGCGGAGGCGGCTTGCTTTGTTCTGTCCGCAGTTCTGTTACGAGTTTGTTGAATCGTGTACGGCGTTTTTGATGGTTTCGGTGGTGCCGTTGACAACGTCTTCCACCTTGCCGGTCACGACGGGCGCTTTCTGCCGCACGGCGGATTCCGCGTCGTGATACACTTCCGTTGCGGCCTTGACCACTTCGGAAGCTACGTCGCGCACGTCCACCTTGCCGTCGCCGTTGACGTCCTGCACGCCGTTGGGATTGTTTTCCTTATATTGTTCCGCAACTTTTACGGCTGCAACCGTCGCTCCGACGGTGACGCCGATGCCCAGGAGCCGTTTGATAAAGCCCATCGAATAACCCTCCTTGTCTTTTTCTTCATTATAGTGAAAGCACATCTGCGCCGCAAGAGCGCCGCACCGCGCGGGAAGAAGGCGAGAGTACAGAGTGAACGTACCTTTTCTCAGGCGCAACACGCGGGGGATGGAGAAAAGCGTTACTCCGAGCGGCGCACCTTCTCTTTATTCACGATGCCGCCGAACGCGGTCAGCACACAGATGCGCAAGTCCAGACCAACCGTCCAGTGCTCGATATACCAGATGTCGTGTTCGACGCGCCCCTCGATGGACGTATCTCCCCGAAAGCCATTCACCTGCGCCCAGCCGGTGATGCCGGGGCGCACGAGATGCTTAAGCATGTAGAGCGGGACGGTTTCCTTGAACTGCTCGACAAAATGCGGCAGTTCCGGCCGCGGACCGATCAAGCTCATTTCACCACGGAGGACGTTGAAGAACTGCGGCAGTTCGTCAATGCTGGTCTTGCGGATAAAGCTGCCGAAGCGGGTTTTTCGCGGGTCGTTGTTGGTTGTCCAGGCGGTGTCTTCCTCGCTGTTGACGCGCATGGAGCGGAACTTGAACATCTCAAACAGCTTTTTGTTCTTGCCGACACGCGCTTGGCGGAAGATGACCGGCCCCGGGCTGGAAAGTTTTACGCCGATGGCCGCAAACAGCATGATCGGGCTGGTGATTATAATCAGAAACACGGAAGCGAGAATATCAAACAAGCGCTTGGCGATCGCGTTTGCCGGAAAGTCGAGCGGAATGGTGCGCACGTTGAGGAGCTTGCAGTCCCCGAGCGTTTCAAACGTCGTGCTCGCGGGAATGTAGTCGTTGAAGTACGGAATAATGGAGACCTTTGTGCCGTGTTTCTCCGTTGCGGCGATGATCTTTGGCAAAAGCGAAAGGTTGGCCTGATCGAGCGCGGCAACGATTTCGTCCGCGTCCGATTGTTCGACAATCTGGCTGCCGACTTCTTCCCAGGTGCCGAGAAAGGGAATTTCGGTCATGGTCTGCGTGTTTCCGATGTACCCGTCGATAGTGTAGCCGTAGCGCGGGGTGCTGCGAATGGTCTCAACATACTTTCGCGCCAGCGGACCGCTGCCGATGACGATGACGTGCTTCTGGTTAAATCCTTTGCTGCGGTATAGGGACAGCGCCTTGCGCACGACAAGGCGTTTGCCCAATATAAGCAGGCAGGAGAGCACATAGATGAAAAACAGTACGCCGCGCGAAAAGTTGGTCAGCCGGAACAGGTACAACACAGCGGCGCCGAGCACCGTAACCAGCGCGTTGACGCCCAACACCCATTTGACTTCGTTGCCGATGGGTTTTGCGCGGACGGAGTCGTAAAGGCCGACCAACTGATAAAACAATATGATGAGCAGGGCGTAGAACAAAGCGTACCATCCCGCGGAGGAGAGCTTCATGGCGATGTTCTCCGGATCGTGGCGAATGAGCAAAAGCCAGAAGGCAACCGAGCCGTAATACGAGGCAAAAATCAAGGTAAGTTCGACGAGACGGTTGATTACGTTGAGCATCTTTTGCCAGCGCTTAATCATGATAAACCTCTTTTTCGTTGGTAATCCATCGAGCGTGTTCGAACTCCCATATGGGTTTCATCCAAAACTCGCCGCAACCGGCGAGGCGGCTGCCGACACAGGGGAACCAACTCTCTCTCTATTCTAGTATTGAAGCGCACAAACGTCAACGATAGCACGCGGTGTTTGTTCGCTAAAAATGTGAAAATGCAGGCTGACGACGTGAAAAAAAGAAAAGCCGTCCGCGTTTCCACGGACGGCGAATGGTTCGGCTGTTATTGCGCCATTAAAACGTTGTACTGGCGCTTGATGGTCTGCAGACGCCCGCTGTCCTGCTCGCTGACCAGTGTGCAGGCAAGGCCGGAGTGGCCCGCACGGCCGGTTCTGCCGATGCGGTGGACGTAGTATTCCGGCTTGTCCGGTACGTCGTAGTTGATCACGAGATCGATGTTGTCCACGTCGATGCCGCGCGCGGCTACGTCGGTTGCAACCAGCACGGGGGTTTTACCCGCGCGGAACTCGCGCATAATGCTGTTGCGCTGGTTCTGGGACAGGTCGCCATGCAGGCAGGCGGTCGCAGTGCCGTTGGCGAGCAGCTTCTTAGTTACGGACTTCACGCGGTGGCGCGTGTTGCAGAATATCAGCGTCAGCCGGGGAGAAGTCTGCTCCATGAGCTGGCCGACGGTGACGATCTTGCCCGCTTCCGCGGTATGCACGCACATCTGGCGGACGGTCTTGGTCGGCTCGTTGCGCCTGCCAATTTCAACGCGCAGCGGGTTGATCAGATACTTTTCGGCAATGACGGAGATTTCCTTGCTCATGGTCGCGGAAAAGAGCATGGTCTGATGCTCGCCCGTGACATAGGAGAGGATGGACTTGATATCCGGCAAGAAGCCGAAATCGAGCATTTCATCCGCTTCGTCCAGAACGACAAAGCGAACGTTTGCGAGCTTGAGCGCGTTCTGGCCGATAAAGTCCTTAACGCGGCCGGGCGTGCCAACGACGATCTGCGCGCCCTGACGGAGCGCCTGCAGTTGAACGTTAGGGGACTGCCCGCCGTAAACGCTGACCGTTCGAATGGGCAGGTGCGCGGAGAGCTTTTTAATCACGCTTGTGGTCTGCAGCGCGAGTTCGCGCGTGGGGCAGAGGATGAGCGCCTGTACTTTGCGGTTTTCCGGCTGGATGCGCTCCACGATGGGGATAACGAACGCCGCCGTTTTGCCTGTGCCCGTCTGCGCTACTCCAACGAGGTCGCGTCCGTTCATCAGCGGTTCGAGCGTCTGCTCCTGAATGGGGGTAGGGGTGTGGTAGTTCGCTCTTTCGAGCGTGCTCCGCATGGGTGCGGAAAGGAGTTCCTGATATAACATGTATTGTATCTTTCTGTTCCGGTTTCCATAAAAATAAGACCATGCCAACGGTTAGAGGGCATCGTCTTGCGATCGTGTCCCCGCGGCCTGTTCGCTATTGATACGACGGAGCGGAACGCTCCGAGCCGTACGGCAAGACTTCTATTTTCTTGCCTAGGCGTATCATTAATGCGACAGTCAACGGGATTTTTATAGCTAAATAGCGTTTCCGAACCTCAGTGCTCGGTTTTGAAGCATCACTAATACTTGCAAAGGTTAACACAGTTGAATCGCTTTGTAAAGCAAAAACATTGTGTCTTCTTTGCGCATGGTGCAATAGCCGCGAAAAAAGCCGCGGGAAACCTTGCTTTTTCCGCATTCGGCGCAGTGCGGAAGTTGACGGCGCGGAAGCGAAAGAATAGAATGTGGAAAGAAAACATCCGATTCTTTTCCTTCGTTTATCAGGGTTTCTTTGCTATCCTGAGCGCCCAAGCTCTCGTTTTTTCTGAGAAACGCTTCTTTATCTTACCTATCTTGCGGAAAGATCAAACTTGGCGTGGCCACTGTTTTTGTATATAGTGTTGTCAAAGGGACGTAACAGCGGGAAAGTTGGTACTTGTCAAATGCGGGCAGGAAACATCGGCGCGTTCATTACTGCATTTCGAAAGAGACACAAAGAAAACCTTGTTCGAAGAGCATTCGGGTTATTGATCTTTCAGGGCGTTTTTTTAACGCTTTTGTTTGTAACGGCCATTCTTGTCGTCTTTGTCAACCGCGGCGGGCGGCTGGCGTTTTACACAACGCTGATTGCCGTACTGTTTGCGTTTATTTCTGCTGCGCTGATACTGAACTGGAAAGGCAAGTTTATTCTCTCCGCCTGGATAACGACCATCTGTATGGTGCTTGGTCCCTGGGCCTCCATCTTGCTGGATCCAACCGTCATGGCGGGGGATTTCGTGCCGCTGGTGTATATTGGCATTTCCATTCAGCTGTGCTCGATTCTGCTCTCCGAGCGGGTAACGGTCGGAATCGCGCTGTTACAAATGGGCGCTTTGATTGCGTTTATCCTGCTCTGCCCGGGGCTTCGCTCTCTCAACTGGCCGAGCCTCGTTGCGTTCGTCGTGTTTACGGCTACCATCGGTATGCTGGCGGGTTTTTCCAACCGCAAGCAGCTCGAACAGATCGAGCAGCAGCGAAACGAGCTTTTACGCGACGAAGCAAAGCTCCGCGAACTCTCCGTGCGCGACCCGCTCACAGGGCTGTACAACCGCCGTTATATGGAAGAGACGTTCGACCGCGAGATCAAGCGCGCCATGCGAAAAGACCGTTCGCTCGCGGTGGTGATGACGGATATCGACGGGTTTAAATCCATCAACGATACCTTTGGCCATGTGCCGGGGGATGCGATACTCGAGCGGGTCTCGCGGTTTTTAATGAATAGCGTTCGCGCGTCGGACGTCGTCTGCCGTTACGGCGGGGACGAGTTTGTGCTGATTCTGCCGGAGTGCTCGCTGGAGGAGGCGATCAAACGCACCGGAGCGATGCGGCTGGAAGCGGAGAAGATTCCGTTTGGCGAGGGAACGACCGTTACGGGCTCGATTACGATGTCCTTTGGCGTTGCGGCGCTTCCGGAAAACGGAACGACTCGTGAGGAACTGCTGCAGGCGGCGGATCAGGCGCTGTACGCTTCCAAGCGGGCGGGCAGAAACCGCGTCAACGGCAACTGACAAACGGCGTGTTCGATTATCCGGGTTCGATAACGGATCCGGCGGATTGATCAAGTATAAAAAAGAACATTCAGAAAGGCGTGGAGCAGTATGGAACAGCAGCGAAACAGCGCAATTGACCGTTTCCGCGGGCTCGCGGTGCTGATGATGGCGGTGGCAAACTACCTCGGCGAGGTGGAGATTGTCCCCGCGTGGCTCAAACACGCGCCGGATATCGGCTTTACGATTACGGATACCATTGCCTCGATCTTTCTCTTTGCCATAGGTCTCCTCTACGGACGGTCGTTTCGCAAGCGCGCAAGCATCCGTAAAAGCGAAGCGTACGGCCATTTCGCGACGCGGTATCTGGCGCTGCTCGGCATTGGCGCGTTTCTTTCCGCTGGCGGGGACGTGCTCGCGGGCATTCACGCGGAATGGGGCGTGCTGCAGTCCATCGGCGTTGCGGGGTTGGTCTGCCTTGCGTTCATCCGGCTCAAACCGGTGCCGCGCATTCTCGCGGGGCTGGCGCTGTTGGCGGCCTATCAGTTCGTGCTCGACAGCTCGATGCTGGATATGGTTCTTGCGACCCCACACGGCGGCATCTTCGGGGCTATCTCCTGGAGCGCCATGCTGGTTATGGCGACCGGCCTTGCCGACCTCAAGGAGCAAGGGCTCAAGGCGTATATCTTCGGGAGCCTCGCCGTTTCCGCGCTGGCCGTCGCCGCGGCGTTTATAACGCCAATCAGCAAAAACCGCGTCTCGGCGAGCTTTGTGCTGCTGACGCTGGCGATTTCCGCACTTTTGTATCTGGCGGTGGAACTGCTCACAAGGAACTGGAAAACGCGCGGCCCACTCTGTTGGGTGGGCGAAAACCCGCTGGGGCTTTACGTGCTGCATATGCTGATGCTCGGCCTGCTTGCCGTGCCGCAGAACCCGCATTGGTACGCGGGCGCTCCCGCGTGGCTCGCGGCAATTCAGCTCACGGTGTTTCTGGGTATTCTCATCGCGGTGGGGTATCTGCTGCACAGAAAGAACATCGTCATCAAGCTTTGAGGGCTTGATGAAACGACCGAAACAAAACAAAGAGCGCCGCATGGCGCTCTTTGTTGCCTGCGTGCGTGGTGAAAATCGGGCGGCACTGTGAAATCCTCTGCGCCGGTTGCCCGAAACGGCGGCTTGTGGTTTAATAGTAGCAGCCAAAAGGCCGTATCAGCGCAATTTTGTGCAAACCAAAGACAACGCGGAGCCGCCGGAACCGGCGGGTGGCGGAGAACAAGAGAAGCTAGTGAAAGCTTGAATGAAAGCAAATCAGGCGAACGGGCGGGAAGCGCTCGCGCCCGTGAAGGACTAGGGAATAATCGCGCAGTTTGCGCGGTCAATCGGGATAGGATTACCGTTGTAACGGTTTTAGCAGGGGGTAAACATGCTGGAAATTCTCAAGGCAATTCTCTTTGGCATTGTAGAGGGCATTACGGAGTGGCTTCCCGTGAGCAGCACGGGGCATATGATACTGCTCAACGAGTTTCTGCACCTCAATGTGAGCGCGGCGTTCTGGGAGATGTTTCTGGTCGTCATCCAGCTCGGCGCCATCCTCGCGGTGGTCGTTTTATATTGGAAGAAGCTCATTCCGTTCACGCTGCGCGGCGGGTTCCGCTGGGATAAGCCGACGCTGAGCATGTGGCTCAAAATTCTGATCTCCTGCGTCCCCGCGGCGATTGTGGGCCTGCTTTGGGACGACGAGCTGAACCGGCTGTTCTACAACTACCAGACCGTCGCCGTTATGCTGATCCTCTTCGGCGTCGTGTTCATCCTGCTGGAGCGGCGCAACAAGGGGCGGATTCCCACCTGCGAATCGATCGGACAGCTGACCTACCGCGCGGCCATCTGGATCGGCCTGTTTCAGCTGATCGCGGCGGTGTTTCCGGGCACGTCCCGCTCGGGCGCAACCATCGTCGGCGCGCTGATGATTGGCGTTTCGCGCGGAGTTGCGGCGGAGTATACGTTTTTTCTCGCGATTCCGGTTATGCTGGGGGCGAGCCTGCTCAAGCTCGCGCAGTTCGGCTTCGGCTTCACCGGCGCGGAAGCAATGCTGCTCGCCAGCGGTATGATCGCGGCGTTTCTGGTTTCGCTGGGTGCGATTACGTTTTTAATCCGGTTTGTCAAAAAGCACGACTTCACGGCGTTTGGCTGGTACCGCATTGCGCTGGGGCTATTCGTTGTGCTGTATTTTTCTCTGGCAAGATAGCGCCGCAGAGCCGCTGAATGACGGCGGCTTTGTTCGTATCAGGTCATCCTTTTTGAACTGCAGACAATTGTTTATTGAAAGTAGGCGGGCGGAATGACGAAATATCCGGTTCATCCCGATTTGCAGAAGTTCGGGAGCGTCGCGTTCCCTATGCAAAAAAACGCGCTGCCGATTGCCAACGCGCTGTCAAAGCTGGGCGTTCGCGCGTTCCGTTTTCCCAGAGGAATAGAAGCAAAGCAGATCGATATTCCGAACGGCGCGGAGAGCGTCGGCGCGCTTTTTCTTACGCCGGAAGGAGCGGGCAAAAACGCGCCGTGCCTCGTTTACTTCCACGGCGGCGGGTTTGCGCTCGGCCTCAGCCCGCTGCACCTCAAACTTGCCTGCGAATACGCCAGGAAAACGCCCTGCAAGTTGCTGCTGGCAAACTACCGCCTCGCGCCGAAGCATCCGTTCCCTGCCGGAGCGGAGGATTGTTATGCCGTTTTTCAGTGGGCGGCGGAGCACGCACCTTCGCTCGGAATCGACCCCGAACGGATTGCGCTCGGCGGGGACAGCGCGGGCGGCGCGCTCGCCATGGCGGCCAGCCTGATGGCGCGGAATCGCGGAGGCAAAGCCGCGCGCTTTCTTCTGCTGATCTATCCCGTTGCGGACGCGCGGCAGGAGACGGCATCCATGAAAGCCTTTCCGGATACGCCGTTTTGGAACGCCAAGGCCACAAAGCAAATGTGGGAACTCTATTTCAGCGGCGGCTGCCCCGAGAAGCGGGAATACGCTTCTCCGCTGGAAGCGGAGTCCTTTGCCGGCCTGCCGGACGCCTATGTGGAAACGGCCGAGTTCGACTGCCTCAGGGACGAAGGCGCGGCGCTTGCGAGCGCGCTGGCGGCGGGCGGCTCCCGCGTGGAATACCGCTTGGTCAAGGGCGCAACGCACGGCTACGAACTGGCTTACGAAAGCGAACTGACGCGGGAATCGGTTGAACAGCGGGTTTGCGCGCTGCAGCAGGCATTTTTCCCGGAGGAAGCGCAAACGTACCCGGATCGATAGACGGTAACCGATGAATGTTCCGCACAATGCGCAAAGAATGACGGTTATCAAACAGAGCCAATAAAAAAGGGCTTTACTTCCCGGAACGTCTGCGCTATGATAGCCGTATTCAAAAAGCGGAACTTTTGCCAATCGTGATTATTGCATGGCTCGACCCGGTGTGCGAGCCGCGATAGGAACGGGCATTAGCAGGCACGCGGCGCGCGGAGCACACCACTACCCCACGCACCGCCGCGAAGGGGGCGAATTGCATTGGCCGGTTTATTGATCGGTCTTGTCTGCGGAGCGGGAGAACTCTTTCTTCTCACGCGGTTGACGCGCGCGCTGCAGAAGGGCGAGAGCCTCAAAATACTGGGAATCGTGCTTTGCAAGCTCGCTTTGTTTGCCGCCGCGGTCGTGCCGGTTGCGCTTTACTTTAGGAGCGACTTGCTCTGGTGCGGCATTGGGATTTCCGCCGCGCTGATTATTGGCGCGTTCATCGTGAATATCGTTCTTCAGAGAAAAGGGAAAGGAGACCGCTGAGTCCGAAATGCAAATGCCATCTGTCGGAAAGATCATAGCCCTTGCTCTGTCGCTGCTCTTGGGGACAGCCGCGCTGGTGTACCGCTCCCGCGTTAAGCTGCCCGCCGCGGAAGATGCAAACTTCAAAGCAGTCAAGAAAAAACGCAGCATGCTGATGATGCTTGGCGTCGCGCTGCTCTGGGTGTTCAGCGGACTGCTGCTCGGCCTGTTTACCGGACCATCGAAAACCTTTGAGGTCTCCATCAGCCCGGCGCGGATGCAGATTCTCGGCTTCTCCGTGAGTTCGTCTGTGGTGATCGCCTGGATCGTCATCGCGGTGTTTTTGGTGATCGCCCTTCTCGTGCGCTTCCTGTTGGTTCCGCGCTTCAAGGAAACGCCGCGCGGCCTCCAGCTTGTGCTGGAAACGGCAGTCGGCGCGGTATCCGATTTCACCAAGGAGAAGTTCGGCAGCGGAAACGAGAACCTCTCGGCCTACTTTTTCGCGCTGGCGGCGCTGTTTATCGGCTCCGCCGTGATCGAACTCTTCGGCTTCCGTCCGCCGACGGCGGATCTGACCATGACGCTTTCCTACGCGCTGGTGACGTTCGTATTAATCAACTACTACGGCATCCGCAGAAAAGGCGTCAAGGGGCGCATCAAGACCATCCTTAAGCCGAACCCGGTCGTTTCTCCGTTCAAGATCCTCTCGGACATCGCTGTGCCGGTTTCGCTGGCCTGCCGGTTGTTCGGCAATATGTTCGGCGGAATGATCGTAATCGATCTTTTGTACTACGCGCTGGGCGCGTTCTCCGTTGGCATTCCCGCGGTGCTGGGGCTCTACTTTAACGCGTTCCACCCGCTGATACAGTTCTTCATCTTCATCAACCTGTCGCTGACGTTTATCGGCGAAGCGGTGGAAGAGGACTGAGAACGTAAAAACAAGCAAGAAAACGCGCGTGGCGCGCAGCAAACGAAGAAACAAGGATTTTTCAGCTTATATTAGGAGGATTCAACTATGACGGATATCGGATTAGTCGCAATCGGCGCGGGTCTTGCGGTGCTGACGGGCGCGGGCGCCGGCCTTGGCATGGGCATTGCGACCGGCAAAGCGGTGGAGGCGGTTGCACGCCAGCCGGAAGCAAACTCCAAGATCAACGCGCTCTTGATTCTCGGCCTTGCGCTGACGGAATCGACGGCCATTTACGGCTTTCTCACCGCGCTGATCATGATCTTTACAATGGGTAAGTAACGACGAGATTCGAGGGGTATCAATGGAATTTCACCTGATCGATTTTATCGAGCATGTGCTCAATATCCTGGTATTCTTTCTGCTTCTGCGCACGTTCCTCTATAAACCGGTCAAAAAGTTTATGGACGCGCGGGAGGCGAAGTTTGCCGGTGAGCGCGCGGAAATCGACGCCGACCGAAAGGACGCGGACGCGCTGAAAACGCGTTACGAGGCCTCTATGGCGGATGCAAAGATTGCCGCGGAGCGAATTGCCGAAGAAAAGCGCAAGGTTGTTGAGCGCGAGTCGGAAGACGTGCGCGACAAGGCCAAGCGCGAAGCGCAGCGCATCCTGACGGATGCCAAAGCACAAGCGGCGGCGGAGCATGAAGAAATGCTGGGCGAACTCAAGGCCCAAACGGCGGAGCTCGCGGTTGGTCTGGCGGGGAAAATTCTCGAGCGCGAGGTCAACCCCAAGGATCATCAGCACATGATCGACAGCTTTTTTAAGCGGGTTGTGTAACGCTTAGAAAATCTTACAGGCAGGCACATGGCCTGCAGAACCGCAGGACGGTTCGGTTTTGCGTTCCGCGGAAAAACGGCTGAACCTGCAGCGCGGCACGGCTTGCCGCAAACAGCGAATTGTCAGAAAGTAGACACGATATGGCTCTGAAGGGTGAACTATACATTGCCGGCCCGTTCGGCAAGGAGCAAATCGATTCCATCAAGGCCCACTTCACCGAACTGCTCGGCGAAGAGGTCGAGTTTGACGTACGCCGCAACGAAAATCTGGTTGGCGGCTTCCTCGCCATGATCAACGGCAAGGTATACGACGCGAGCGTCGCTTTCCGCATGAAGGAAGCCCAGCACTCGCTGGTTTCGAACAGCGAAGGCATACCGGGTGCGGAGTTCGTATCCGAAGACGTCAAACTGATGGGCGCGGCTCCCGCGGACCGTACGGCAAGAGAGATCGGCGCGGTCTTAAAAAAGCGGCTGGGTACCTACGCGAACAAACCCGCCGTTTACGAATATGGCACGGTGACGTCTGTGGGCGACGGAGTCGTGCGCATCGAAGGCCTTTCGCATACGCGTTACGGCGAACAGATTTCCTTCGACCGGGACGTATTCGGCATGACCATGGATTTGGAACTCGACGGCGTAGGCGCCGTTCTGCTCAACGGTCAGGACGAAGTCCACGTTGGCGAGCGCGTCTGCGGCACGGGCAAGGTCGTTGAAGTGCCGGTTGGCCCCGAACTGCTCGGGCGCGTGATCAACCCCATCGGCATGCCGCTGGACGGCAAGCCGCTCAATCCCTCCGCTTACCGCCCGCTGGAATCGCCCGCGCCGCGCATCATCGACCGCCAAGCGGTCAATGAGCCGCTGATGACGGGACTTCTCGCGGTGGACAGCATCATTCCCATCGGCCGCGGCCAGCGCGAACTCATCATTGGCGACAGGCAGACCGGCAAAACCACCATCGCGGTGGATACGATTATCAACCAGCGCGGCAACGGCGTGCTCTGCGTCTATGTTGCCATTGGTCAAAAGCTTTCCACCATCGCGCAGATCTACGAAACGCTGACCGCCACGGGAGCGATGGACTATTCCGTCATCGTTGCCGCCAACGCCAGCGACTGCGCGGCCATGCAGTACCTTGCTCCCTACGCGGGCTGTTCGATAGCCGAGCACTTCATGTACGGCGGTAAGGACGTTTTGATTATTTACGACGACCTTTCCAAGCACGCCGTGGCCTACCGCGCCATGTCGCTGCTGCTGCATCGTCCGCCGGGACGCGAGGCGTACCCCGGAGACGTGTTTTATCTGCACAGCCGTTTGCTGGAGCGCTCCGGTCACCTCAACGACGAACTCGGCGGCGGGTCGCTCACCGCGCTGCCCATCGTTGAGACCATGGCCAGCGATATTTCGGCGTATATCCCGACGAACGTCATCTCCATTACGGACGGGCAGATTTATCTGGAGCCGGAACTGTTCCATGCGGGCATTCGCCCTGCGGTCAACGTTGGCCTCTCGGTTTCGCGCGTTGGCAGCGCAGCCCAGAAAAAGGCGATGCGCAAGGTCGCAAAAACGCTTCGCTTAACGCTGGCGCAGTACCGCGAACTGCAGGTGTTTGCGCAGTTCGGTTCGGATATCGACAGCGTGACAAAGGGCATTCTGGAGCGCGGCGACCGCCTCTCCGAAACGCTCAAGCAGAACCAGCATGAGCCGCTCTCCATGAGCGAACAGGTGCTGGTGCTGTACGCCGTGATGAATGGGTACTGCAAGGATATCCCCTCCGACGGCGTGCGCGCTTTCCAAAAGGGCTTATTGCAGTACGCGCACCGCAACAACTTTGAACTGCTCAACAAGCTTGAGGAAACGGGCGATCTGACCGACGAGATGATTGCGGATATGGTCGGCTGCATCGAAACTTACAAGCTGCTCTGCAGGGGCTGACAAGGCCAGCAGACTGTTTTAGAAAGGGGGCGAGGCTATGCCGAACATGAGCGATATCCGCTTTCATATCAAGAGCGTCAAGCAGACGCGGCAGATTACGAATGCCATGCACATGGTCTCCGCCGCCCGCATGCGCCGCGCGCTGGACGGAATCCAGAAGAACCGCGCCTACTTTAACCGCGCGTTGGACGCAATTGTCGATATCCGCACCCACACGGGCGATATCACGCACCCGTATATTACGCACCGAGAGGGCAAAAAGGTCGGTTATATCGTCGTTGCGGGCGAAAAAGGTCTCTCCGGCGCGTATAACCACGGCGTGCTCTCGCTGGCGGACAGCCTGATTGCCGAGCGGCAGGTGACGCACCTGTTCACCATTGGCAGTGTTGCGACGTTTCATTTTATCCGCGAGGGGCTGACGCCCGACCGGAGGTTTGAGCGCCTCGCCGAACGCCCCAAGCTCGAACCCGTTCGAAGGCTGGTTACGATTTTGACCGAGCTCTACGACAGCGGCGAGATCGACGAACTCAGAATCGTCTACACCCGGTTTATCAACACGCTCTCACGCGAACCAAAGGAGCAGAAGCTGCTGCCCATCGAGCTGGACGACTTCAAACGCTCCTACAACCGCCCGGAAAGGACGGACGACTTTCAAATTCTCTATGAGCCGTCGCCCGGCGAGGTGCTCGACGCGCTGATTCCGCAGCTGCTCATCGGGTATATCTACGGGGCGATCGTGCATGCGTTCGCGAGCGAAAACTGCTCGCGCATGGCCGCAATGGAGAACGCAACGCGCAGCGCGGACAAGATGATTGAAAAGCTCACCCAGCAGTACCACGCCGTGCGCCAGCTGACGATTACCAACGAACTTGCCGATATCATCGGCGCGGCGAACGCCGCCAACGCCGTGCGTACGCCGGAAGGCGGATACCAACCGGAGGGTCACAGGACATGACACAATCGGAACAGTTAGAAATAGAAAAAGAGAATCCAAGCGCGTCCGGCGCTGCACAAGCGCAGGACAAAGCGCCGCAGAAAGCCAAAACGCCCAAGGAAAAGCTCGGCACCATCGTGCGCATCGCGGGGCCTGTTCTGGACGTTCGCTTTCTGGAAGGCGCGGAGCCGCCCATCAAGACGCTTCTGGAAACCGTTGGCGAGCCTTCCGTGCATATGGAAGTTGTTCAGCACTACGCGCCCGGCATCGTGCGCACCATCGCGCTGGAACCCACCGAGGGTCTGTATTGCGGCATTGAGGTGCTCAACACCGGCGGCGGCATCCGCGTGCCGGTTGGCGAAAATGTGCTCGGCCGCGTGATCGACTGCCTCGGCCGTCCCATCGACGGTTTGGGCGATATCGTTGCCCCGCATCGGGACGTACATCAGGTGCCGCCGCCCTTTTTACAGCAGCGGCCTTCCACAACGCTTTTTGAAACCGGTATTAAGGTCATCGACCTGCTCGCGCCTTATCCCGTCGGCGGTAAAATCGGCCTGTTTGGCGGCGCGGGCGTCGGCAAGACCGTGCTCATTCTCGAACTCATCCATAACATCGCCAAGAACCGCGGCGGATATTCCGTATTCACTGGCGTTGGCGAGCGCAGCCGCGAAGGCACCGACCTGATCCACGACATGCGGGAAAGCGGCGTTATCGCGCGGACGTCCCTTGCCTTCGGGCAGATGAACGAACCGCCGGGATCGCGCATGCGCGTGGCGCTTGCGGGTCTCACCATGGCGGAATACATGCGCGACGAGATGCATCAGGATGTTTTGCTCTTTATCGACAACATCTTTCGTTTCGTGCAGGCGGGCAACGAAGTTTCCGCGCTTTTGGGGCGTATGCCGAGCGCCGTGGGCTACCAGCCGACGCTGGCCAACGAGCTGGGCGAACTGGAAGAGCGCATTGCGAGCACGCCGCACGGCTCGATTACGTCCGTGCAGGCCATCTATGTACCCGCGGACGACCTGACCGACCCCGCGCCGGCTACGATCTTTTCGCATTTGGACGCAACGACCGTGCTTTCCCGCTCGGTTGCGGAAATCGGCATCTATCCCGCCGTGGATCCGCTCGCTTCCAGCTCGCGCATACTGGAGCCCGCCATCGTTGGCGAACGGCATTACCGCGTGGCGCGGCAGGTGCAGGAAACGCTCCAGCGCTACCACGAACTGCAGGATATCATCGCCATCCTCGGCATGGACGAGCTCTCGGACGACGACCGCATGACGGTTTACCGCGCGAGAAAGATACAGAACTTCCTCTCCCAGCCCATGCATGTGGCGGAGGTGTATAACGGCGCGCCCGGCAGGTCCGTGCCGCTGGACGAGACCATATCGAGCTTCGAAGAAATCGTCAACGGCAAGGCGGACGACATTCCGGAATCGCTGTTCTTAATGACGGGCAACATCGACGAAGTGCGCGAAAAGCACAGGGAGATGCAGAAAAATGGCTAAGCCGTTCCCGCTCATGGTGCTGACGCCGGAGCGTGAATTCTACAGCGGAAACGCGGTTTACGTCAGCGTGGAGACCATCGCGGGCTCAATCGGCGTTATGGCCGGGCATGTGCCCATGGTATCCGCGCTGGGCGTCGGCGCGCTGATCATCCATCCGGCGGAAGGCGAGGAGCGCACGGCGTTCCATTCCGAAGGGTTCATCGAAGTGCGGCCGGACGGCGTGTATATCCTCTCGCAGGCCTGCGAGTGGCCGGAGGAGATCGACGAAAAACGCGCCGAAGAAGCCGAACAGCGCGCCTATGAGCGCATCGCCAACACCGCCGAGAACGTTGGCAACATGGCGCACAGCAAGGTTGCCCTCATGCGCGCCATGACGCGCAGAAAGATCAAATCCATGACCAGCACCAACACAAAGTAATTTTCAGAAAGACTAGAAACAGTTTTCAAGGCCGCGCGGAACGCGCGGCCTTTTTTCATGCTGTTTTCAACATAGACAGTGCTTTTCCATTGTGCTAAGCTTTCAAAAGAATGCAATTGAAACATGCAGACAAAGGGAGAAAACAATGCGGGTTGTTTATCAGAATACACTGCGTCTGACTCTGCCGTTCGGCTGGAGAACAGAGGAAGGCGAAGACTGTCTTCTCTGCTATCACCCAAACGGCGAAGGCGCGCAGATGGTTTCCCTGCACACGGCGGAAACGGACGGCGAAGATCTGATGGAATACCTTGTTCTGCTGGCGAAGCGCTATATCAAGCAGAATGATGTTTGTTTGACGCGCTCATTGACTCTGGACGAATCGAACGCGAATCGTGTTTCCGTCTCTGCGGAAGGCGAACAGTCGGATGGCTGGAACACGGCGTTTCAGTTTGTTTCCAACGGGTGGCAAGTTGCGATGTTTACCTATCTTTGCCAAACGCGCACGCGGGAGTTGAAAAAGGCGGTTCGGATTGCCGAGCGCGCGCGTTTTCATCGACTAGAGGGCGAAAAAGGAGCTTCCATTGGAACAGGATTGGATCAAACAGGGAACCGCTGAGGACGCTTTTGCCGCGCGGCCCGAATACAGCCTCCTGCCCAGTCGTCTCAACGGACATTTTCGTATCACCGACGTCAAAACGAAATCGGATACGGTGCTGACCGGCTATCTGGAGTGCTGCGGCGACCGCGCGTTTGAGGTATTTTACGACGCAAAGCTGAAGCGGAGCCTGATTGGCGACTATTCGCTCTATGCCACAGAGCGCGGGTTTGCGTTTTTGGCGCGCTGCGCTCGCTGCGGCGGCGAAATCCGCCTTGTGAACTGCCGCGTTGAAAAAGAGATTTCGTCGAAGATTCCGCAGCGGCTTGCTTGCCCCAAGTGCGGCAAAAACGAGTTTGCGCTCAAGGCGTCGCTGGAGTACCCGACCGATGCCGCTGAACAAGCGGATGAAAACGAGCGCGGGGAAGCGTTCGGCTGGATTTGGGTTGCGGCGACCTGCCGTGCCTGCGGGAAAGAACTGAAACACCTCGTCGTACTGGAAAACGATTGAGCGAAACGCCAGCCGGAGAAAGGCTGAGCAGCAGAAAGGCCGCGCGGTTGCTCCGCGCGGCCTTTCTTTGCGAAAATGTGCGTATTAGGGATTCTTACCATTCCATATGGAATGTTTCGCCCGTTTCGTTGTTCTTATAGATCCAGTCGGCCGCCCAGTTCGGGTCCGTGCCAAAGCCGCCCTTTTCCTGCGTCGAGAAGAACGTTGCTTCCACGATCAAGCCGTCCTGGAACATGATTTCGTAGGCGGTTCCGTCCGCCATCACGGGATCGACCGTGCAGTAGTGGTAGTCGTACACCGCGTTGACCAGCACGTCCTTGACGCTGTCCTTGCCAAACAGCGCGGTAAACAGCGCGCGGGTTGCGCCGATATACTCCTGCCCGCCCATGTGTTCGTAATCGATCGTTTCAAGCTCCATAGACGAGCCGAGCTTACTGTTGGATTCCAGATTCAGCATGTGCCCTGTCTTGCTGGTCAAATCGAATCTCGCGTATTCGCCCTCGATATGCCAGTAGTTTTCCCGTGCGCCGGAGTAATCCACATAGAACGTCGCGTTCGGCTCTTTGGGCTGCCCGATGATCGGGCTTTCCAGCGGACCCGCCGCGGTAACGAGCTTGTAGTAGAGATCGAACGCCTGCTCAACGGGCATGTCGTCTTTACCGGGTTCGCCTTTACGGAAGTCCTGCGGTGCGGCCACCGTGATTACGCCTTCCGCCCAAACGAGATCCGCGCGCCAGTAAACGTCCTCATCCGCGCAGTCCGAGTCGGGGTAAACGCCGATGTTGCTGACGGTCAGGTTCTGATCGCCGAATATCATTGCGCGGCAGAATCTGCCGTCCTTGAGCGGGATTGTCACCGTCACCTGCATGTTCCATCCGGCCAGCTTATTAGTACCGTAGGAAGCGCCCTGCTTGACCGCTGCGTTCGCGTCCCCGCCGAAGATGTCTGCCAGCCGCTTGGCCGCGTCGGCCGTGTCGAGCAGGTTGTCGCCAAAGTCCGTATCCAGCTTTTCTCCCGCGTCGAGCAGGCTCTGATGCGCCGTATCCGCGGGTTCCACTCCGCAGTTGGCGGAGATGAACGCAAAGGTCTTTGCGTCCACCGCGCCGGAGAGCACGCCGTCCTTGGAGTCGAGGCGGTAGACGTCGCTGCGGAAGCCGGATGCGTCCGTATAGTACGTAGCGTTCATGTCCGCCGCGGTATAGCTCGTGTTGAAGACCTGGTTTGCAACAACGAGGAACGCTTCCGCCGCGCTCGTCGCTTCGGCGGGCGCCGCGTTCGGATCTTCGTCCGCGCGCCAGTCGCCGAGCTGATTGCGGTTGATATCCCGCACCGGGGGAGCAACGAACGTGCGCGCCTTTTCGAGTTCTTCCTGATGCCATTCCATGGCTTGCGCCTTCGTCTGTTGGGGCGTCTGGCCTGCGGCGGACGCGTTGCCGGCGGACGCGTTGCCGCCGGAAACCAGCGCAGCGTTCCCGCCGGAAGCCAGCACGGCGTCTCCGCCGGAAGCAGCGGCGTTTCCGCCGCTTGCGGGCTGCGTGCCCGGCTGGCAGGCGGTAGTAAAGCACCCCGCGGCAAGCGCCAGGCAGAGGATCAGTGCCAGCAGTTTTGCGGGCTTTGCGCTCTTTTTGCGGGCAAAGACGCCGCGCACGCGCCGCTCCATCGTTTTTTGATCGGCATAGAGCGCCATACCGAGTGTCAGCAGGCGGTCAGTTGACGATTGGCTGAATCGCTTCATGGGTGAATTCTCCTTTTTCGGTGATCTCTTTTGCGGAACTCTCTTCCGCCAGTGCCAATAAGAGGTTGACATAGCTTAATTTCTGTTCTCGACTCATGGTCTTGACGACCATTGCGTCGCAGGCGGACTCCATATCCAGCCGCAGGATGCGCGGCATGATCCATACCACAGGGTTGAACCAGTACACGGCTCGCAAAAGCGAGATCAGCAGGCAGACGAGGTAGTCCCTCCGCCGGTAGTGCATCAGCTCGTGCGCCATGGCAAACGCCATGTGCTCGCGATCCGCCGCATAGAGCAGGCGATCCGGTATCAGCAGTTTGGGGAAGAACTGCACGGTCAGCGCGGGACTCTTGATATCCGCCATGAGCACGATGGGAACGTCCGCGCGGATACGCATGCCCTGCTTGACCTCGCGGTAAAGCGCCTGCGTCCTCTCTCCGGGCGGACAGCCAAGCTGCCGAACCCGGCGGCTCAGCTGCAGCGAAAGCGCAAGATGCGCCAGCGCAACGAGCGCGAACCCCGCCGCCCATGCGATTAAGAGCCACTGCCAGAGCGTGAGCGGCTGCGCCGCCTTGCTCAGCGGGAGAGACGCCGCCGTTTGTCTGCCGGAGGGCGAATCGTCTGCCGTGGCGTCTTTCGACGCGGGAGCAACTGCGCCCGCTTCCGGCTGTGCCGCCGGTTCGGCGGTCTGCAGTATGGCGGCAGGAGCCTGGCTCTGCGGCAGGCTGATCAGATGAAAGCTGCTCTCCAGCGTGATTGGCACCATGAGGCGCACAAGCACGATGAACCACAGCGCGTATTTCAGCGCGGGGGAGAGCCAGCGCCTGAGCAGAAGACGCGCCAGTAGTACGGCCAGCAGCAGCACGGCGCTGTAGATGGTAATTTCGAGAAGGCGCATCAGGATTTCCTTTTGCATACTAGCTCCAGCGCGCCGCGCGCTTCTGTTCGGATTGGTTCATGTGTATCAGGCTCTCCGTTTCGATTGCTCTTTTCACTGGTTTGCGTCCTCTTCGGCAAGGCGTTCGGCGAGCTCGCGGAGTTCCTGCTTTTCCAAATCGGTCAGTTTGCCCTGCTCGGCCATCTGCACCATCAGGCCGGAAACCGAGCCAAAGTAGACCCTGCGGCTGAGGATACTCTCCGTTTCCAGCGAAAGCGCCTGTTCCTGCGTAATCGCGGGGCGGTAGAGGTTGTTTTTTCCGTGGCGCTCGGCGAGCACATAGCCTTTTTCCATTAGGATGCGCAGAAAGCTATGGTAGGTTTTATAGTCCCAGTTCACGTCCGGGTGCTCGGTCTGCACGCTGGCAATGATATCCTTCAGGTCCATCGGCGCTCGTTCCCAGAGCGGGCGAAGGATGATCCATTCGGAATCCTTGAGCCGTTTGTCCATTGGTTGCCACCTCGATTCTTGTTTTCTGTGACGGGGTATTGATAGAGTTTGACGAATTCTTATAGCTATAAGATTACGATGTCTTAAGGATATGAGAACAACTTGGATTTGTCAACCCCACTGAACGAAGTGTTACCGTGCGTTCACAATTTACTCGTGCGCAGAATCCTGGGGGAATACGAAAAACGCGCGACAGAAAGCTTGCCGCGCAAATCCTTTTATCGTACATAGCCGGAGGGACGATCAAAAATAGCTGCGCTTGACGCGTTTACCAATCCATAAAAGGCAGGTAAGAAGTTGATTGTCGTCAAACGGACTGTGCATTTTTCACAGAACCGCATGCAAAACAGCGTATAATGAAGATGCGGTTTTATGCCGAACAGACGGTTCGACATTGATTGCACACACAGAAAAGATACGAACCAAACGGCGCGGAAATTGGCCGCGCGGTCAGGAGAATCGATATGAAAGAGACAAGCTATCCCGTCACGGGCATGAGCTGCTCTGCATGCGCCATGCATGTGCAAAAAGCGGCGGGCAAAGTGCCGGGCGTTGAATCGGCGAGCGTGAACCTTGCAACCGAGACGCTCACCGTTCGATATGACGAAGCAGCCGTATCGTTCGAAACGCTGCAAAAAGCGGTGGAACAGGCGGGCTACGGTTTGGTTGCCCCGCAGACGGGCAAGCGCGCGGAGATCGGCGTGGAGGGTATGACCTGCGCAAGCTGTTCTTCGGCGGTGGAACGCGCCATTAAACGGCTCGACGGGGTAACGGAAGCTTCCGTCAACCTCGCCACCAACCGCGCGGCGTTTACCTACGACCCCGCGAAAGTCAAGCTTTCGCAGATACGCGCGGCCGTTTCCAAGGCGGGGTATGTGCCCGTGGAACTGAAAGGCGAGGAGTCCCGCGATTTGGAGCAGGAGCGGCGCGAAAAAGAACGCAAGCGCATGAAAACGCGGCTGATCACAGCCATCGCGTTTGCGTTGCCCATCCTCTATATCGCAATGGGGCACATGTTCCCGGCGCTTGGCGTGCCGCTGCCGGAGTTCATGCACCCGCATATGCACCCGCTGGCGTTCGCGCTGGTTCAGCTCGTTTTGACCATCCCCGTGCTGTTTGCGGGCGGGCGGTTCTTCCGTGTCGGGTTCAAAACGCTGTTCAAGGGCGCGCCGAATATGGATACGCTGGTCGCCATAGGCACCGGGAGCGCGTTTCTTTACGGTGTGTACGCAACGGTATTGATCGCTCTGGGGCAGAGCGAGTTTGCCCAGCACCTGTACTTTGAATCCGCGGCGGTGGTCATCACGCTGGTCATGCTTGGCAAATACCTGGAAGCCGTCAGCAAGGGAAAGACGTCCGAAGCGATTAAAAAGCTTGTGAACCTCAAACCCAAGACGGCGACGCTATGGCAAAACGGCGCGGAGCTGGTAGTTCCGCTGGACGAAGTTGTAATCGGCGATTTGGTACTCGTACGCCCCGGCTCGGCTATCCCCGTGGACGGCGAAGTGGTGCAGGGCGCTTCCAGCGTGGACGAGAGCATGCTCACCGGCGAAAGTCTGCCGGTGGAAAAACAGCCCGGGTCAACCGTGACGGGCGGCAGCATCAACGGCGAGGGGCTGTTGACCTTCCGCGTGACCCACGTTGGCGAGGACACCGCGCTTTCCAAGATCATCCATTTGGTCGAGGAGGCGCAGGGGCATAAAGCGCCCATCGCCAAGCTGGCGGATGTGATCTCCGGCTATTTTGTACCCGCCGTGCTCGGTATTGCCGTGCTCGCGGCGGTGATTTGGGCAATCGCGGGCAGGGACTTCAACTTCGTGCTCAACATATTCGTCACCGTGCTGGTGATCGCATGCCCGTGCGCGCTGGGGTTAGCCACGCCCACGGCCATCATGGTTGGCACCGGCAATGGCGCGGAGCTGGGCGTTCTAATGAAGGGCGGCGAAGCGCTGGAGACGACGCAGAAGATCGATACCATCGTGCTCGACAAAACGGGAACGATAACGCAGGGCAAGCCCGCTTTAACCGATATCAAGCTCTACGCTCCCACCACGGAGGACGAACTGCTTGCGCTTGCCGCATCCGCGGAGCGCGGCTCGGAGCACCCGGTTGCGCGCGCGATTGTGGAAGCGGCGGAGGCGAGAAAACTCGCGCTGGTTTCGCCGGAGAGTTTCCGCGCGGTGGCGGGGCGCGGCATCGACGCCGTGGTCTTGGGTAAGCGCGTGCTCGCGGGCAACGAAGCGCTTATGCTGGAAAACGAAATCGGCCTTTCGGCTGCGGCTGGAGATACGCGCGCGCTTTCCGGCGCGGGTAAAACCTTGATGTATATCGCCGTGGAAGGCAAACTCGCGGCGCTGCTAGCGGCGGCGGACGCGGTCAAGCCCACAAGCAAACGCGCCGTGGAGCGGCTCAAAGCGCTTGGGCTGGAGGTTTACATGCTCACCGGGGACAACGCAAACACGGCGTCCGCCGTTGCGGCAGGCGTTGGAATTACGCACGTGATTTCGGAAGTGCTGCCGGACGGCAAGGCCGGGGAAGTGCAGAAACTCCAGCGCCTCGGCAAGCGCGTTGCCATGGTGGGCGACGGAATCAACGACGCGCCCGCGCTCGCGCAGGCGGACGTAGGCATGGCGATTGGCACTGGTACGGACGTTGCGGTGGAATCCGCGGACGTGGTGCTCATGCAGGGCGATCTCAACGCCGTGGCGACAGCCGTTGCGCTCTCGCGCGCAACCATACGGAACATCCGGCAAAACCTCTTCTGGGCGTTTGCCTATAACGTTGTGGGCATTCCGTTTGCGGCTGGGCTGTTCTTTGCCTTCGGCGGCCCGCTGTTGACCCCCGTGTTTGCGGGCGCCGCAATGGCGCTGAGCTCCGTTTCGGTGGTCACCAACGCGCTGCGGCTGCGGCGGTTCCGAATGAAAGACTAGCAAAGTAAAGACCCGCACCGGTTTACCGGTACGGGTTTTTTGTTGGTTCAAATAGAGGGAGCGGCGGAATTACGGAGCGGGCGTCGTGCCTGAGACTTCCGTTGAGGGGGAGACGCTGGGCGAGGGCGACATCTTGGATTTGTTGTTCGCCTTGCCGGTTGTCGCGTCCATCGCTTCCGGACTGTAGATCAGCTTCAGCGTTTCCTGTCCGGCCTTGCCGTCCGCATCCAGACCATGGTATTCCTGGAAGGTTTGCACCGCAAGCGCTGTGGAGTTGCCGTAGAGGCCGGAAGCGCTGCCCGATGCCAGATAGCCGAGTTCGATTAGGCGGTTCTGCAGGGCGGTAACGTCGTCCACGAGCTTGGTGATAATCTTGGTGCGGTCGTCGCCGTCGCCGCGCGCGAGGTAGTAGGCTTTCGCGTCTTTGCTCATGAGCAGCGTATAAGTCGTGTTGCCGATAACGCCATCCCATTTGTGGTAATCTTCAATATTCTTCATCTGGAACAGGCGGATGGCGGTCTTGGTCGAGGGGCCGTATTTATTGGTGTATCCGTCGGCGGGTTTCTCCATATAGCCGAGATCAACGAGCCGCTCCTGAATGGCGGGGATCAAGTCGCTGACCGTTCCCGCTTTCGAGATGGGTTCTGTCAAGGCGGGCAGGGTCGGCTCCGGGGTAACGAGTTCGGTCGGCGCCGGTGTGTTGGTTGGCGCGAGCGATGGCGTAACCGTAACGTCCGAAAGCGCGAGCTGTCCATCCACGGTGGCCGGTGTGCGGTCGGTGTTTGGCAGCAGAACCGCGAGCAGAATGACCACGACCAGAATCATGGCGAACGATCCGCCAAAGATGACCAGCGTCTTGGCCGGCAGCTGCGCCAGATAAAGCCCCAGCGCGTGCATGAACTTTCCGAACTTGCTGCGCTTTTTCTTGCTCTTGGGCGCGCGCGGCTTTTCGTAGGGGTCGCGCTCGTCCGAGCCGTATTCGCCGGAAGAACCGCGATTTACCGTGCTGTAGCGCCCTGTTGCTCCGCGGGAGGTATAGCCGGCGTCGTCGCGCGGCATCGCGGTGCGCCCTGTTGTTCCGCGGGGCGTATAACCTTCGCCGCCCGGCATCGTGGTGCGCCCCGTGGCGCTGCGCGGCTGGGCATATCCGTCGTCGGCAGGGGGAATTACCGTTCTGCGGGTTGTGTACGATCCGGAAGCGGAACGCGGCGCAGCGGCATTGCCGTAGCCTTCGTCCTCCGTGCCGTAAGGATCCGTACCGCGCGGCGCGTAACCGCCGGATGTGCCGTATCGCGCGTTGGATCGCGGCGCATACTCATCCGGCTGATCGCCGTAGCCGGCAGCCGGGCGGCGCGCCGAATAATCGCGCCCGCCATAGCCTGCGTCGTCGGGAGTATACCTGCCTTCGGGCTGCCCGTACGGCGTTGGCTCCTGCCCGTAAGGATTGGGATTGCTCCCATAGGCAGGGGAATCATCACGGTAAGAACGCGGCGCGTACGGATCCGACCCGGCCGCATTCTGATCTTCGTCGTATGGAGGGGTCCCATACGGGCCGCCATGATAATCCATATTCTTCACGCTCCTCATCATAACCGGCCATGTCAATTGTCTGGCCGAAGCTTTTGCAGACCGAAACGGTATAGTAATCCATTCAACTGCTACTATAGTGTATCATAGCCGCCGGGGGGGAATGATTGGGATTATTGTGAAGAATCTATGGATAAATTG
>JBDKTD010000188.1:0-2262 GCA_039680365.1 Clostridiaceae bacterium | reverse complement strand
ATGACCGTATCGGCGGCGGACGAGAGCGCGTTCCTTGGCGGGACATGGGCGCGCTGGGGAACGGGCCGGGTGCCCGTGGGCGTGAATACCTCGGATACAAACTTTAATGCGGTGGAGAAGACAGGCGGTGCGAGCGTACATGCGTTGGCAACGGCGGAACTGCCTTCTCACAACCATTCGTTCAGCGGGTCGGTGACAGTCAACGCCAATGGCGCGCATACCCATCAGGCATCGTCGGGTTCTTACAAAGTTGGAAGTGGGTCGGGTTCGACCTATTACTATATGACGAACAGCGGCAGCACCAGCGGACAAGTGACCGGTTCCGGTGGATCGCATGATCATACAGGTTCTGTGTCCGGCTCTGTAGGTAATACCGGCAGCGGATCAGCGCACAACAACCTGCAGCCATACATCACCTGTTATTTCTGGAAGAGAACAGCATAGGGCCAAATAGATAGGGCACTCCTCCCGGAGCGCCCTTTGCGCCGCATGACTCGATAGCAAGAATGATGGAAATACGATTTCGATCGAGTCATGCTCTTTACTAATTCACTGTATCAAACGTTTATGAACTCAACATCAACGAATCGTGTCAAATCTTGAAAGGATTTTGAGTATAGGAGAAGGGAATGGAATTCACACGTAACCTGAAAAAGGGCACGTCCGGCGAGGACGTGCTTTTTTGCAAACAAAAGCTTTTGGAGCTTGGGTTCTACGGCGACCACATTACAACGGTTACCAAGAAGACGTTCGGCGCGGACACGCTGGAGGCTGTGAAGCGGTTTCAGGCGCAAGCCGGGCTGACCGTTGACGGGATCATTGGGAAGGAAACGTGGGCGGCGTTGTTTGGCGGCACGGCGACGGAAGCGGAGCCGATCGTGAAAGCGACGGTAACTGATAAAGCGAATGCCATTTGCTCGCTGGCACTGACGCGGATCGGCGACCTGTACGTCTGGGGCGGCAGCGGGATGACCGATCTATCCGACAGCGCGATTCAGGCGAAGGACGAAGAGTATGCTCGGGCGATCGCGTTCCGGGATAAACAGTACAAATATGGTTTTTCCGATCTGCTGGGACATGATTGCTCGGGCTTCATATCGTGGCTCATGCGTGAGACGGGGATTTGGAACGATCGTAAGAATTGCGACGGACTCTGGGCGCTGTGCGATACGATTGCTCGAAACGAGCTGATTGCCGGTGATTTCTTGTTTCGCAACAGCAGCACGAACACCGAGGACGAGACGCACATTGGCCTATATCTTGGCTCTGGCAAGGTAATCCACGATAAGGGTCGCGACGTTGGCGTCGTGTTGGAAGGAATCAATCAGGGCGGCAGCGGATACTGGCATAAGTGCGGAAGATGTAAACTGCTATATCAATAGACGGAGGGACGAATTTGGATTATATCGGGGAGATCATTTCGGGCGTATTCGCACTGCTGGTTGTTTGGCTGGAAGTGCGTACGACACGTGACCGAAAACAATCGGAAAAGCGCGCCGTTATCAGGGCGAAGGAGTCGAAGCTCGCCATGAAGATGCAAGACGCGAGCCTGTCGCTTTCGCTGGCGACCGCTATCGCCGTGGAACGGGGCGAGACAAACGGTGAGATGAAAACCGCGCGGGATAAAGCGAAATCCGCGCAGGAGGAATACGAGGATTTTGTCCATGAGCTTGCGTCGGAGCAAGCTACATCAATCTAGGAGGAACTCACATGAAAAAGATACTGATTCTGGTACTGATCGCGCTCGTGCTGCTCGCGCTGCCCGCCATAGCTCTTGCGGATACAGGCGGCACGAATGCCACCGACATCCTTATCGAAAACGCTGTGGAAATTGCCGCGGCGTTTTTTATCGCTCTGATCGGCGTATTCGGCGCGTGGCTGACCGCGAAACTCGGCAAGGCGACGCAACTTGATACCGTGAACCACGCGCAGCAGGAATTGATCAAGCTCGCGCAGATTACAGTTGGCGAGTTGAAACAGACGGTCGTGGACGGCATGAAAGCCGCGCACAAGGATGGCAAATTGACCAAGGAAGAGATCGGGCAGCTCGGCCAACTGCTCTACGAGAAGACAACCGCGAAACTTTCCGCTTCGGCGATGGACGTGCTGACCGCCGCGCAGGTCGATGTATCCGCGCTGATCACGGGTACGGCGGAGCAGCTGATTGCGGGGATGAAGTAAATAACATATCGGGAAATGGGAGCGTCTTTCGAGACGCTCCTTTTTCTATATCTGGAGGAAACAATGACGGATCAAAACAAA
>JBDKTD010000155.1:0-10948 GCA_039680365.1 Clostridiaceae bacterium | reverse complement strand
CGAGGAGCGCAGCATCGTAAGCGACATTCCGGGTACCACGCGGGATTCCATCGACACACCGTTTACCCGCGACGGGCGCGAGTTTGTGATTGTCGATACCGCGGGCATCCGCAGAAAGCGCAGCGTCGAGGACGAAACCATCGAGCGCTACAGCGTGATTCGTTCGCTCGCCGCCATCCGCCGCGCGGACGTGGTGCTTATCGTCTGCGACGCAAGCCAGGGCTTGAGCGAGCCGGACGTCCGCATTGCGGGTTACGCGCATGAAGAAGGCAAAGCCAGCGTTCTCGTTGTCAACAAATGGGATCTGATCGAGAAAGACACCAATACGATGAACCGGTTCAAAAAAGACCTGGGCGTCGATTTGGCGTTTATGGACTATGTGTCGATGCTGTTCATCTCGGCTAAGAACGGACAGCGCGTAGGCAAGGTGCTGGAAGCCGTCGTCTCCGCGTTTGAGCAGAGCCGCCGCCGTATCACAACCGGCCAGCTCAACGACACCGTAAGCGAAGCCGTCATGATGAACACGCCGCCTTCCGACAAAGGCCGCGTTCTCAAAATCTATTTTGCCACGCAGGTCAGCGTACAGCCGCCAACGTTTGTCATTTTTGTTAACGATACCGAAATCGTGCACTTTTCTTACGAGCGCTATATGGAAAACTTCTTTCGTAAGTCGTTCGGTTTCGAAGGGACGCCGATACGGCTTATCTTCCGCAACAGAAAGAAGGATTCCGAACAATGACGTTTTCCACTGGGATTTTGGCGCTTAATCTCTGGACGGTTCTGGCGTGTATCTTCGCGGGTTACCTGCTTGGCAATATCCAAACGGCGATTATAGTAAGCAAATGGTACTATCATGACGACGTTCGCAACCATGGCTCCGGCAACGCGGGCAGCACCAACATGGTGCGCGTGTTTGGCTTCAGGCCGGGCGCGATTACGTTTGCGGGAGATTTTACCAAGGCGTTTCTGAGCGTCCTCGCGGGTCAATTGATCTGCGGCCCGGTCGGCGGGTATATCGCGGGGCTGTTCGTCGTAGTCGGCCACTGCTGGCCGGTGTTCGCGGGATTCCGCGGAGGAAAGGGCGTTGCGTCGTCCGCAAGCCTGATGATCTTTACGTTTCCGCTCGGGGCGGGCATCGCGCTCGCAATTGGAGGTATTATCCTCGCCGTCAACAAGCGCGTTTCCATCGTCTCCATGGCGAGCATCCTGCTGTTCTTTCTGTGCACGCTGATCTTCCGGCTTAACGATCTGCCGCTTGTTGTTCTGGCTGGCCTGCTCGCAACTATTGTGTATGTGCGCCACATCGAAAACATCAAACGCCTTCTGCATGGCGAAGAACAGCGCCTCAGAAAAGAAGGACGCTAAAGTCTTCAAAACAAAAAACGCTTCCCGCTTAAAAAACGGGAAGCGTTTTGATTTACCGTTCAGCGAATGCCGAATTTCTGCTTGACTTCCTCCACGGCTTTGTGCGCGTCCACCGCGTCCACGCAGAATTCGATGCGCGTTTCGCTGGTGGTAATCAGCCAGACATGGATGTTCGCCTTACTTAGCGCGGAGAGCAGCTGAGCGGCGACTCCGTGCCTCAGCGCCATGCCGGAGTTTTCGAGCGTGAGCTTGGTCAGGTCGGAGCGCGTACGGAACGCAAAATCAGCGCCCGCGTTCTTGAGCTCATTGAGCGCTTCCATCGCCTGACAGAGTTCGCCGCCGGCGAGGGAAAAGCCGATGCTGAGGTGTTCGCCCGGTTCGCCGCTAGCGATCATATCCACAAACACATCCCGCGCGGCAACCGCTTCGAACAGGCTGGACAAAAACGAATCGTCGCTGGCGCTGGCAATCACACTGACCACCGCCTGATCTTCCAGCGAGAGCAGGCTGGAAGCCGCGTCGTGCTCGCTCACGACGTTTCGCATACTGTACAGACCGCTGGATTTGCCAACGATATACTGCGCCGCACGGAGCGCACCCTGCGCGAAAATCTGCTTGCTGAACGCGCGATGCGTAATCTCTACGATCTCGTCGTTGCCGATGAACTTGACTTCGTGTTCGCCAACCACCGTACCGCCGCGCAAGGAATGGATGCCGATTTCGTTCTGTGTACGGCGCTTGTTTTTTTCGTGTCTGCCGAACTCGAGTTCCATTTCGTCCGGAGAGGACGAGGAAACGGCGTCCGCCAGCATGAGCGCGGTTCCGCTGGGCGCGTCCACTTTTTTGCGGTGGTGTGTTTCAACGATTTCCACATCGAAGTTGCTGCCGAGCGTGACGGCCGCCTGCCGCACGAGCTCAAGCTGGAGATTGACCCCAAGCGACATGTTGCCCGTTTGGAACACGGGTATCCGTTCGCTCGCGGCGCGAATGAGCTTGAGCTCCCGTTCGCCAAGACCGGTCGTACCGATGATGGCTGGGATACCGCGCGCCTGCGCAAACCGCAGTACGGTGGGAACGCTTGCGGGAACGGAAAAGTCTATGACGACGTCAACCGCTTCCTTTACGTCGTCAATATCGCGGTAAACGGGGCAGGAAAGCTGCGCGCTGCAGTCGGAAAGGTCCACGCCGGCGGCGGTGGAAAAAGCGCCGCTCTGCGCTTGACAAGCTGCAAACACGGCGCGTCCCATCTGACCGCAGATTCCGTTGATTAAAACAGAAATCATACGTCCTCCTGAGAAAAATTCGGTAGCCTAGATCAGTTCGTAACCCTTCAGCGTTTCTTCAATCAGCCGCATGTCGGCGGGCGTCGGGGGCACGAGCGGCAGTCGAACGTCCGGTTCGCAGAGCTGCATAAGTCCCATCATGGCTTTGAGCGGGATGGGGTTGACCTCGCAGAACGCCGCTTTCCAGAGCGGAATCATCTGCAGCTGCAGCTGGCGCGCCAGCGCGATATCGCCCTTGAAGAACGCTTCGCACATTGCGTGCATTTCGCCCGGAACGATGTTGGCGATGGTGGAGATAACGCCCTTGCCGCCGATGCTGAGCACCGGGACAACATGGTCGTCGTTGCCGGAGTAGATGTCGCACTGCGGGCAGAGCGCGGCGAGGTTGACAATCTGTTCGATGTTGCCGCTGGCTTCCTTGGTGCCGACGATGTTCTTATGCGTGCAGAGCTCCGCCATGGTTTGGGGCAGAACGTTCATCCCTGTGCGGCTGGGAACGTTATACACAATGATTGGCGTATCCACGCTGTCCGCAACGGTAAAATAGTGGCGAAGCAGGCCCTGCTGCGTGGTTTTGTTGTAGTACGGGGTAACGACAAGCAGCCCGTCCACGCCGATTGCCTCGGCGGATTTGCTGTTTTCAATGACTTCTTCGGTGTTGTTGCCGCCTGTGCTGGCAATGACGGGTATGCGACCGTTGACGCGCTCTACGGCGAACTGGATGATGCTGAGGCGCTCGTCCGTCGTGAGCGTCGAGCTTTCGCCCGTTGTTGCGCAGCAAACGATGGCGTCCGTGCGGTTTGCAATTTGCAGTTCAATCAACCTTGTGTATGCCGTAAAGTCGATAGCGCCGTTTTGAAACGGCGTGACCATCGCGACGGCGGAACCCCGACAGATAGACATAATGTGTTACGCCTCCCATTGACGAATCAGTTCCTGAGCAATCTGCACGGCGTTGGTTGCCGCGCCTTTACGGATGTTGTCCGCAACGCACCAGAAGTTAATTCCGTTTTCAACGGAGAAATCGCGGCGGAGCCTGCCCACGTAGACGGGGTCCGTATCGGCCGCGGTGATGGCCATGGGGTAGATGTTGTTGGCCGGATCGTCCTGTACGACTAGGCCTTCCGTCGCTTCCCAGAGCGCGCGAATATCGGCAAGCTCAAACGGTTTTTCGAGCTCAACGTTGATGCTTTCGCTGTGGCCGTGGAATACCGGCACGCGGACGGTCGTCGCCGTTACGCGGAGGTTCGGCAGGTCGAGAATCTTTCTCGACTCGTCAACCATTTTCTGCTCTTCCTTGGTGTAGCCGTTTTCCAGAAATACGTCGATATGCGGCAGGCAGTTGCCCGCGATGGGATGCGGGAACTTCTGCGGCGCAATGCCCTTAAGGCCGTTTTCAAGGTCGCTGTAGCCCTTCATGCCCGCGCCGGACACCGCCTGATAGGTCGAATAGATCACGCGCTTGAGGCCGTACTTGACCGCGAGGGGCTTTAACGCCACCATCGCTTGAATGGTGGAGCAGTTCGGGTTTGCGATGATGCCGTGCTTTTTGTACATCGGGATGGCATGCGGGTTGACTTCCGGCACAACGAGCGGAATTTCCGGATCCATGCGCCAACAGCTGGAATTGTCGATGACCACCGCGCCGGATTCGGCGACGATGGGGGCAAACGTCTTGGAAGTGCCCGCGCCTGCGGAGAACAGCGCTATATCAACACCGAGGCCTTTGAACGCGTCGGGCGTCAGTTCGCGAACGATGTGGGTCTTGCCCATGAAGTTGATTTCGGTACCCGCGCTGCGTTCGGAAGCAAAGAGGAAGTATTCCGAAACGGGAAGCTTACGCTCTTCGAGTACACGGAGAAACATTCTGCCAACCATTCCGGTGGCGCCGACGACTGCAATTTTGTACTGTTTCATGGTTTGTTACCAGTTTTCTCGAATTCGAGAACTTCGCCTTTCTAATTTAATCCCTGAACGGCTTGATAACCGTAACTATCGTTTTGAAAAAGCGTGGTGTGCCGCAATTGGTTATAAACACCCATTTAAATTCATACGTTTTGGTTAGACTGATTCTAATAAATATTCACTGGTTTGTCAAATCATAACCGCTATAATATAGGATATATTTGTTTGGTAAAATTCATGTAAAGTGTTTATTTAAACAGGGCTACTTTCAAAAACTGCCCGAATTATGGATAAAACGTGATTCTTTATGAGGAAAGGGGTTTTGTTTTGCGGAATGTTTGCCAGCAAACAAGATATGTTGTACAATAAAAAATCGAACGTATAAATTCGGTTATAAGGAGGAGCTGACGGGATGGAAGCGGAATACGGGCGGTTCGCCGCCGTATACGATACGCTTATGCGCGGCGTGGATTACGACGCGTGGGCGGACTGTCTCGTTTCTCTGCTGACAGAGCAAAACGTTCGCCCCGGAGACGCGGTTCTGGACTGCGCCTGCGGAACGGGAGAGCTCACGATACGGCTGAGTAAGCGCGGATTTGTGATGACCGGCGTCGACCGTTCGGAAGAGATGCTCGCTGTTGCGCAAAAAAAAGCACGGCTTGCGGGGCAGAAAGTTCCGTTCGTCTGTCAGGATATGCGGAATCTTTCGCTGCATAAACCCGTCAGCGCGATCGTCTGCGCCTGCGACGGGGTAAACTACCTTTTAACAAAGAAGGACGTCAACGCGTTTTTATCCAGCGCGTATCAAGCGCTGAAGCCGGGAGGCGCGCTGCTCTTTGACGTTTCCTCGGCGTATAAGCTTGAATGCGTGCTGGGTAACCAGACATATGGCGAAGATACGGCGAAGTGCGCTTACCTCTGGCAGAACACTTATGACCCGGAGAGCCGTTTAGTCGAAATGAACCTTTCGTTCTTTCTGCCGGACGGAGCGGGCAAGTACACCCGCTTTACCGAACGGCATGTGCAGCGGGCTCACGCGGCGGAAGAGCTGCTCGAAGCGCTCAAAAAAAGCGGGTTTTCGAACTGCCATGCTTACGAAGCGTTTACAACAAACGACGTCGTTGCGGCGAGCGAACGGATTCAGTTTGCTGCCGCTAAACCAAAAGAATAAGCGTAATATTAAAAGGAACAATCCATACGGTTTTTCGTATGACGAGGCAGAATGAAGAAGAATCAATCGGGTAAACACGATCAATTGATACAATGCGTCGCGGCGGAGGGAATGTTCCGCGTAACGCTGATTACAGGAACGGAGCTGGTACGCGAAGCGCGCAGAATCCACGACCTTTCACGCGTTGCAACGGCGGCGCTGGGCAGGCAGCTCATGATGACCGCCATGATGGCCGCCGACCTCAAGCACGAAAACGATAAGGTTTCCACCATCCTGAAAGGCGACGGCCCCGCCGGGAGCATGATCTGCACCGGCAACGCCGCGCTGGAAGTGAAAGGCTCGGTTCCGAATGGAATTTCCGAACTGCCGCCGACCGCGGAGGGCAAGCTGGATGTTGGCGGGTTTGTCGGTCACACGGGTCAGCTCACGGTCGTCAGCGACATGGGGCTTAAGGAACCGTATGTGGGAGTAAGCGATCTCGTTTCCGGCGAAATTGCCATTGACTTTGCGCAGTATTACGCCGTGAGCCTGCAGCGGCCCGCACTGATCTACCTTGGCGTACGCGTCAATGCCGAGAGCGGAGAACTCCTCGGCGCGGGCGGCGTCTTTGCCGAACCTATGCCGGGCTGCCCGGAGGAACTGCTCGATCGGATACAGCAGAAGAGCGGCGAGATAGCTAAGCTTTCCAAACAGCTGGATGCGGGCGAAACGGCGGAAGAGTTCCTGGAGCGCGTATTCGGGGTGTTTGGCTTGGAGATCGTCTCCAAACGGGAGCCCGTCTACCGCTGCGACTGCTCGCGGGAACGGATCGAGCGTGCGCTTCTATCCACCGGGGCGGATGAAGTACGTGATATGATAGAGCAGGATCACGGGGCGGGCGTCACCTGCCGGTTCTGCGACAAGATTTATACCTTTACCGAGGAAGACTTAAGGGAGCTGCTCAGCGCCGCTTCCGGGAATGAAGATGAAGACAGCTAAAACAGGAAAAGTGATACCGTTCAGCCAGACCGCTACGTTTTATCGCAAACGCGGCGAGAAGGAGCTGGAAAAAAATGATTTAATCGCGGCGATTCATAAATACCGCGAGGCGTACGAACGCGCGCCGGAAGACCCGGAAATCTCCATTGCGCTGGCGGAGATTCTCAGCCAGATGCAGCGCTTTGAGGAGAGTAACCGCATTTTACTGCGCCTGATGGCGAGCGAACAAGAACTTCCGCCGGAGGTTCACTTTGGGCTTGCCTGCAACTACTTTGGTCTGCAGGACTACGAATGCGCGGCGGACAGTCTGGAAGACTATCTCGACGAGGAGCCGGACGGCCCGTTTGCCGCGGACGCGGAAGATTTTCTCGACCTCATCGACGACGACGACGCGATGTTTGAAACAACAGGTCTAAAGACGGACGACGACTACGAGGACAACGCCGTCTGCCGGTACGCGCGCTCCCTGCTTGCCAGCGGGGACGTCGGCTATGCAGTAGAGGAACTGGAGCACCGCGTCGGCCAGAAAGCGGATTCCGTGAAGGTGCGTGAGCAGCTTGCTATTGCGTATTTTTGCGATAATCGCCGCGCGGATGCGGAGCGCGTTGCCAACCTGCTGCTGGAAGAAAACCCGAACGACGTGCTGGCAATCTGCACGCTTGCGCTGGGCGATCTCGACGCAAACAACAAACCCGCCGCGCTCGAAAAGCTGGAACGGCTTTCGCAGATCAAGACGAGCGAACCGGAGGAACTTCACAGCATCGCCGTGCTGCAGATGGATTTACAGCGGTACGAGGACGCGGAAAAGACGCTGAGTCAACTGATTCTGCTGATGCCGTACGACGAAAACGTGCTGCATAAAACCGGCTACGTCAAGTTTATGCGCGGGGACGCGGAAGGCGCGCGCGCCTGCTATCAAAAGCTCTTGCGCATCGACCCGCACGACACGGTTGCGCGCTATTACCAGAGCCTTTGCAGGCATACGGACGGTTCGGCAAAGAACGTTTCCGCACGCTGGATGATTCCGTATCAGGTGCCATTCGGAGAAGCGTTTCGCAGGCTCAACCATATTAACCGCGCGTTGACGCTGCCGCAGGAAGAGCTGTTTCATACTTGGACGACCGACGCGTATTACCGCGATTTAATCGTCTGGGCGATCTCGCTTTCCGACGCGCGGGTTAAAAAGAGCATGCTTTCGCTGGTGTTTACGTTTGGAGACGCGTATGCCGAACACGTTTTGCGGGACTTTCTGCTCCGCACCGACCAGCCGGACGACCTCAAGCGCGCGGTGTTCGGCATGCTGCGGCATATGGAAGCCAAGGAACCGTACCGCGCGTATCTGAACGGCCGATGGATCAGCGGGCGCGTGAATATGCTGGAACTGGATTACAAGATGCCCGCTTCTTACGAAGGGGTCATGCAGGTTCTGTTGCAATTCATGCTGGGCAACTGCCGCGAGGAATGCGCAAACGAAGCCGCGCGTATCTTCCGCCGCTATATCGAAAGCCTGAACCGCAAATTCCCGCGTATCTCCGCTTCTCAGGAAGTCAGCTACGCCGCGGCGCTGGAATACCTTGGGCGCAAAAACTGCGGCGAAGAAGTGACAGAAGAAGAGATTGGCGAAATCTACCGCGTTTCAAACTCGCGTCTCAGAAACGCGATTCTCAAGCTTGCGCCGTTTGCAAAGACCCCGAAGGAGGAACTATGAAATTTTACGCAACCTGCAAGCTGGGTCTGGAATCCCTGGTGACAAGGCAGCTGCGCGATCTCGAAATCGAAGTGCTGGAAACCGAGGACGCGCGCGTGAGCTTTTCCGGCGGCGCGGCGGATATGGCGCGGGCGCTGCTTTGGCTCCGTACGGCGGAACGGGTGCTGCTCGTGGTCGGCGAATTTGAAGCGGAAACGTTCGATTCCCTGTTCGAGCAGACCAAGGCGCTGAACTGGAAGAAGTTTCTCAAACCCGAAACGACTATCCATGTCAACGGCAAGTCTGCCAAAAGCACGCTGTTTTCGGTGAGCGACTGCCAGAGCATTGTGAAAAAAGCGATCATCGAAAGCCTGAAGGCGGGGTACAAGCGCACAACGATTCCCGAAGGCGGGGAAGAGATTATCGTTGAAGTCGGCATCCTGCGCAACAAGGTTTCGCTCTGTTTGGACTGCTGCGGCGCGGGGCTTTCGCGCAGGGGTTACCGCACCT
The DNA here is from genome assembly GCA_039680365.1 of Clostridiaceae bacterium. Classification (GTDB taxonomy): domain Bacteria; phylum Bacillota; class Clostridia; order Christensenellales; family CAG-138; genus UBA7703. Next base: position 2,049 of record JBDKTD010000155.1, on the reverse strand, counting down.
TTAATGTTGCGGCGCCGCTTGCGGAGACGCTGGGCGCGGCCATCGTGATGCTCTCGCGTTACCGCGCGGATCTGCCGCTGATCGATCCCATGTGCGGCTCAGGCACAATGCCAATTGAAGCCGCGATGATTGCGCAGAACATCGCTCCGGGACTCAACCGATCGTTCGCCGCGGAGAGCTGGTGGTTCTTCGATAAGGCAATCTGGGCGGAGGAACGAAGACGCGCGCTTGAGCAGAGAACGAACCAAAAGATCAGCATTGCCGGGTTCGATATCGACCCGAGAAGCATCGAGCTATGCAAGATGCACGCAAAAAAGGCGGGCGTATTCTGCGATTGGGGCGTTCGCGACATAAGGGACTTTTCCGCTAGCGAGCAGTCCGGCGTGCTGGTCGTGAACCCGCCCTACGGCGAGCGGATGCTGGAGGAAAAGGACGTCAAGGAACTCTACCGGCAAATGCGGCGTGTGTTCGCGCCTTACCCCGGCTGGAGCATCAATATCTTTTCCGGCATGCGCGAGTTTGAAACCGTTTACGGCAAACGCGCCGATAAGCGCAGAAAGCTCACCAACGGCGGCATGCCCTGCACGTTGTATCAATACTTTGGAGTAAAGGATTTATGAAATACGCGGTAATCCTGGGCGACGGCATGGCGGACTGGCCGCTGGACGAGCTGGGCGGCAAAACGCCTTTGGAAGCGGCGAAGCATCCCGCCATGGACAGGCTCGCGCAGGAGGGCATGTTCGGGCTCGTCAAGACGGTGCCGGACGGCATGAGACCCGGCAGCGACACGGCAAACCTCGCGGTATTCGGCTACGATCCGCGCGTCTGCTATTCCGGCCGTTCACCCTTGGAAGCGATGAGCCTTGGTATCGATCTGGAGCAGAGCGACGTCGCGTACCGCTGCAACCTTGTTACGCTCTCCGGCGGAACAACGCTGGCCGAAACCGTGATGACCGATTACAGCGCGGGCGAAATCTCAACGGAAGAGGCCGCGGAGCTGGTTTTTTACCTCAATGAGAATATTCAGGACGAAGGCGTGCTGCTCTATCCGGGGTTTTCGTACCGGCATTGTCTTGTGCTGAAAAATGCTGAGACCGGCGCGAAATTGATCCCTCCGCACGATTTTTCCGGTCAGAGCATCGCGGGAAAACTACCGCAGGGGACAAACTCGGAACTCCTGATGCGTTGGATGGAGCGGGCGTATGCGCTGCTTGGCGATCACCCCGTCAATCGCGCGCGCGTTCAGTCGGGCAAAAACCCTGCCAACGCCATATGGTTCTGGGGGGAGGGAAGACGACCCAAGCTATCGCAGTTTACCGAAAAGACGGGGCTTAACGGCGCGGTCATCTCCGCCGTTGACTTGATTCAGGGCATCGGTAAATGCGCGGGCATGGAAGTCATCAAAGTGGAAGGCGCAACCGGTACCTACGAAACGAACTTCTCTGGCAAGGCGCAGGCCGCCATCAACGCGCTGTCCCGCGGGATCGATTATGTTTATATCCACCTCGAAGCACCAGACGAATGCGGGCATCACGGGCAGCTGAAAGAGAAAATTTTTTCAATTGAGCAGATCGACGAAAAGGTGCTGTCTCCCGTTTGGAACTATTTGGAAAGAAGCGGGGAAGACTACCGTATCCTGCTGCTGCCGGATCATCCTACCCCGTTGAAAATACGCACGCACAGCGCCGAAGCCGTGCCGTTTGCGCTGTATAAAAAGGGCGAGCACGAAGCAAAAACCGTTCGCTACTGCGAAAAAGACGCGGGCAGTACAAGCGTTTATCTGGACGAAGGGTTCCGCTTGATCGACTGGATGCTGCGTTAAAATCAACGGCGTCCTATGGCGTGCGGCATGAAAAGCGAGTGACTTATTGAGAAACTTCACTCCCTCGCAATCGCAGAAAAAGTATTGCAAAACGGTTCATGTTCGTGTATGATACTCATTGCGTCGAGTTTACCGAGCCGTGGAGAGATGGCTGAGCTGGTCGAAGGCGCACGACTGGAAATCGTGTTTACCCCTTAAAGGTAACGTGGGTTCGAATCCCACTCTCT
>JBDKTD010000081.1:0-4464 GCA_039680365.1 Clostridiaceae bacterium | reverse complement strand
GTATTCGACACGCTCAATCAGCCGAGCTATATTCGCTTTTATCACCACGATAAGCACATGGAAGAACTGTCCTTCGTGCCGATTGCCAACAACATGACGCACGAACTCAACGCCTTTGCCCATTTGGTGCGCTCCGGCGAATCCACGCAGGCGTACGACGAGCAGTCGATTCGGGTCATGACCCTGCTCGATCTGGCGCGCAAGCAGATCGGCTTGGACTTTGGGGAATGCGAGTTATTGGATTAGGAAAACGCTTAGGGGCTGCCGCCCCTAAAACCCCGCTGGGGTATCAGAAAAAGGGTTTGGGGCGGAGTCCCAAGAATAAGTCAATCAAAAAAGACGCTTCTTCAGCGTCTTTTTTTGTTGCGGCTCTGTTATTCGTAATCGTAAAACAGCACGGCTGTGGCGGAGTTGCAAGGCGTGCGCTCGATTTCCGTCAGCAGCCCGTTTGCGCGGTCGATCGAGTAGAGAATCAGCTCGTTGGAGTCCTGGAACCCCGAAAGCAGGAAGTTTCCGTCCGGCGTGATGTTGAAATCGCGCGGGGTCTTTCCGCCCGTTTTCTGGATGCGCAGCGGGGTCAGCGTTCCGTCCGCGTGGACGCGGTAGCTGGCTATGCTGTCGTACCCGCGGTTGGAAGCGTATAAAAGCTTTCCATCCGGATGCAGCTTGATGCAGGCGGCAATGCTGTCCCCGGCGCACTCGTCGGGAAGGGTCGGCAGGGTCTGCAGTAATTTTGCCTTGCCGGTTTTTTGGTCGTAGTCGAATACGCAGACGGTGTTGCCCAGCTCGGTGACGAGATAGAGCGTCCGCCCGGATGCATCAAACACGAACTGGCGCGGGCCATCGCCGGGGTTGAACGGAATCGTCGGCGCGGCATTGGGGGAAACGCAGCCGCAGTCCCAGTCGATGCCGTAAACGGAGAGCTGATCCGTACCGAGGTCGGCAACCAGAATCCGTTCGCCCGTCGGGTCGGCGGTGATCTGGTGCACGTGCGGCCCCGCCTGACGGGCGGGATTTGCGCCGTGACCGTAGTGCTGCACAAAGCAGCTCGGCGTACTCAGGCATCCGTCCGGCAGAATGGGGAAGAGCGCGAAGCTCCCGCCGGAATAGTTGGCCACCAGCACGAACTTGCCGTTCGGGCTGACGCTGAGATAACAGGCGTCCATGCCGCCGGTCATGCGGCGGCTGAGCAGCGTCAGTTCGCCGGAATCAGGATCGATGCGGTAGGCCGAGACCGCCGAAGAGGCTTCCTCGTGATATTCCTTCAGCTCGTTGACGGTGTAGAGAAACCGCCCGTCCGCGCTGAGCGCAAGGTACGTCGGGTTGGGCTTTCCCGTGGCAAAGAGTCGCGTGAGCTTGCCCGAACCGTCCATACGGTAAACGGTGACGCCATCGCCGCAGCCGGGAACCGTTTCCCCGGTGCCGAGCACGATGGACTGCGTGTAACTGCCGATAAACACCAAACGATTCTGCTTCATACCGAACATCTCCATTCTTTCTGATTCATCGAAACTGCGCTAGCGCGCAGCGAGTATCATTAAGCTACACATTCGACTGATTTAATCGGGAAATCATCGAAACTGCGTTCAGCGCGCAGCGAGTACCTGTTGAATTGCCCAGGCCGCGCCGTCGTGGTCGTTATCCGGCGAGATGAGAGCAGCAACCGATTTCACTTCCTCCGCCGCGTGGCCCATGGCGATGGGAAGCCCGGCAAACCGGAGTATTGGAATATCCGCAAACCCGTCGCCTATTGCCGCCGTTTCCTCCTGCAGGATGTCAAGGCGGCCGCTGAGCGCTTGGAGTCCCGCGCCTTTTTCCACGCCGCGCTGGTTGACTTCCAGCCCGTCGTGGATGGAAACAACCAGATCGACCGGGAGTGCTTCACAAAACGCTTTCAGCGTTTCCAAATCGGGCAAATGCGCAAACGAGATATAGAGCTTTTCAATATCGCTCGCGCGTCCGGCCAGAAACGCGCCTACGTCTTCGGTTGGAATCCGCGCGGGGCCGAGGGATGGGTGCGATAAGAACGCTAGGCGGTAGGCGGCTTTGTTTGCCCAGGCGGCGGCGTCCACGTGCGAAGCGCCGTCGGCGTAGACTTCGATCATCACGGGGTACTTTTGCGCTTTCGCAACGACAGACTTTGCCAGTTCCAGCGGCAGCAGGTTCCGGTAAAAACATTCTCCGTTTGCCGCATCGAAGGCGTATGCGCCGTTACTTACGATGAAATACCGCAGGCTGGGAAACCGCGCGCGGAGCACTTCCAGCTCCTTGACCGTGCGCCCGGTTACAATGGCGGGAACGACGCCGGATTGTTCCAGCGCGTCCACCGCGCGGCCGACCGCTTGGGTAATCTCCAAATCGCTGTTGATCAGCGTGCCGTCAACATCCAGCGCGCAAAGGCGAATCTTCGTCATGCGCGCTTAGTCCTTTGCCGCGGGGTATTCGTTGCAGAGCAGGCGGTAGGGCGCTTCGTCCTCCTCAATGGTGGAAAAGCGTCCGAGCGGCTCGTAAAAACGGTTGTCGTGCACGTCGTCGTTGACCATGCTCACCTCGCCCAAAAGAACGGGGCCGGTGCCCGCTTCCACGGTGAAATCATGGTACATATACGGATAGATCGAAATGCTCTCGCCGGGCGTCAGGCGCACCTGCGTGCCCGCGGGAACGGTGTAGATACGCCCGTCGCAATGGAGGGTGACGTCGGTTGTGTCGAACGTTTCGTCCGGCTTGGAGTTATACACGCGGATGAGCACGTTGCCGCCGCCGCGGTTGATGATGTCCTCCATCTTGCTCCAGTGGAAGTGCATGGGCGAATACTGCGTTTCCTCGAGGTAGAGCAGCTTTTCGGCGTAGGACTTCGGGTATTTTTCGCGGTTGGCGAGGCTGCCGTTGCGGATGGTCACGAGCGAAAAGCCCACTTTTGCAAAGTCGCCCGCGCCGTAGTCGGTTACGTCCCAGCCGAGCATGTTGTCGCGGATTTCGTCGAACTCATGGTTCTTGTTCGGCCACTCTCCGGGTGTGAACGCGCAGAACGGCGGCAGTTCGAACCCGTGGAGGCCTGCAAACGCCTCCATGCGGCGGATGGCCTGATTAATCTCGGAACGTTTCATTTAGTTAAAATCCTCCTGGAACATGATTTTTTTTGATTCCGGTACGTTTTGTATCAAATAAAGTCTTCCTTGCGGAACATCGTGCATGAATTTGGAACATGCCGGAAGAGTACAGAAAAAACCTTCTGCCGGATAGGAGAAAGGATAGCCCGGCGAAGGCGAACCACCGAAATAGACGCGTTCGCGCGGAAATGCGCTTTCGCGCCCCTATCATACAGGATTGCGCTCAAATTTGCAATCATCGCGAATAGAGTTTCATATGAAAGTGAAAACATTTATAAACGAATGGATTTTCTTGACATACCATCCAACGGATACTATACTGAACCTGTATTCAGGCGCGCGTTCGCCATAAAAAGCGTACCCGTTTGCAGCGGTAATCCGAACTCTTTTTTTCGAAAGGAACAGTTCATGCGCAATCATTACGTCATCGGCATCGATGCCGGAGGAACCAAGGTGGCCTACGGGCTGTTCGGTGAAAAAGGGGAACTGCTCGACCGAATGCAGCACCCAACGGATATCTGCGCGGACGGAGAAGCGTTTTCGGACACGATTGCGGAAAACATCTTCGCCCTGCTGGAGAAAAACAGCCTTACGCAGGCCGACCTGGACGGCGTTGGCATCTGCATGCCGTCGTTCATCCTCTTTGACGAAGGCAGAATTCTGATGACGTCCGCCATGCCGGGCATCAAGGATTTTCCCATGCGGGACTACCTTGCCGAACGAATCCACACGCACATCGTGCTGGATAACGAGAGCAACGCCGCGGCGCTCGCGGAATACCGCCGGGGCGCGGGGCGGGGCGGCAGGCACCTTGTTTACATTACGGCGGGAACGGGGCTTGGCAGCGGCATCGTCATCGACGGCAAGCTCTTTCGCGGCAGTTTCGGCTGGGCGGGAGAATGCGGACACATGCTCGCCACTCCCGTCGAAGGCTTGCTCTGCGGCTGCGAAAACCGGGGGTGCTTTATGTCCTACGCGTCCGGACGTAGCATGACCGCGCGCGTACGCGGACAGATGAGCTACTGCCATACCACGAGCCTTACGCCCGATACCGCCGACGGCGAGCACATCCTCGCGGCGTTTCACGAAGGCGACCCGCTGGCAAAGGAAATGATTGAAACCACCGCGCATTACCTCGGAATCTGCGCGTTCAATATCTACCAGATGCTCAACATCAACCGCTTTGTCTTCGGCGGAGGGCTGACCCATTTCGGGGACGTTCTGTTCGACCGCGTCAAGGCGGAATTCGACCAGTATAACCACATTCCGCTGCCGGTGGAGTTCCGGCTTGCCGAACTGGGGGACGATATCGGCCTCATCGGCGCGGCGGAGTTTGTCAGAGGAGATTCATAAG
>JBDKTD010000226.1:0-6585 GCA_039680365.1 Clostridiaceae bacterium | reverse complement strand
GCGCATGCGCCGCTCTTCCTTATAGGTAATGCGGAGCGCTGCGGTAAAGACGTTCTGCTTGGCGCGCATGTGCTTTGCGGTCAAAACGTTTTCAAACACCGTCATGCTCTTCCAAAGCCGGATGTTCTGGAACGTGCGCGCGATGCCGAGCTTGGTCACCTGATCCGGCGTGGGATCGATGGTCTTTGTTGTCAGGTAGGCGCGCGCGTTTTCGCCGGCGTAGAGCTTTTTCATCTTGCCGCGCGGATGGTTGGCAACGATGGTCTTTCCGTTAAAGCGGACAACGCCGTTGGTCGGGTCGTACAGCCCCGTAATGCAGTTGAACGCTGTGGTCTTGCCCGCGCCGTTCGGCCCGATCAGAGCCACGATTTCGCCGCGGTTGACTTCCAGCGAAAGGTTATTGACGGCAACGACGCCGCCGAACTGCATGGTAATATTTTCCAGCTGCAACACTTGTTCAGGCATTGACGTCGCCTCCTTTCGCCGCGCTCGCGGGTTTTTTCTTGCGAGAGAGCTTTTGCACAAGCCTGCCAAAGGAAATCTCCTTGTCCCCCATCAGGCCCCTGGAGAAGAACAGCACGATCAGCATGATGATAATCGAAAACACGAACCGCCGGAAGCCTGAGCGGAACAAGTTCGGCGCGTCGATGCCGAAGAACCTGCCCATATCCAGCCCGCGCAGCCACCACTCGGAAGCGGCGATGTAGAGGAAGCTCGCAATGCAGCTGCCGGAAACCGACCCGATGCCGCCGATGACGACGATAAGCAGGATTTCGTAAGTCATGGCGCTCTTGAACTGCGCGGCCTGCACGGTGTATTGATACATCGCAAGCAGCGCGCCGGAGACGCCCGCAAAGAACGAGCTGATAACGAAACTCATCTCCTTGTGCTTGAAGAGGTTGATGCCCATGGCCTCGGCGGCGATCTCGTCGTCCCGAATGGCCTTGAACGCCCGCCCGTAGGAGGAGTTGATCAAGAGCACGATCAGGCCGATGCAGAGCCCCGAGATTAAGAAGACATACAGCGTCGGCGGGAACGGAATATCCGTAAACGGAATTTTCACGGCCGTCAGGTCGAGGTATTTACGCATGACGTTCGCGCCGTTGGTCAGCGGGCCAAGCACGTCCCACTGGAAGATGGCGCGGAGGATTTCCGCAAAACCGATCGTAGCGATGGCAAGGTAGTCGGACTTTAAGCGCAGCACCGGCAGGCCGATCAGCGCCGCAAACAGCGCCGCGGCAAGCCCCGCGCAGACGAGCCCAACGAAGATGCCCGTATCGAACGGGATTGCGCACTGGTAATACTTATACACCTGTTCGGTGGTCTTGATGGCAACCGGCATCGTAAAGATGGAGTAGGTGTATGCGCCAATGAGCATAAAACCCGCCTGCCCCAGCGAAAAGAGACCGGTAAAACCGTTGAGCAGGTTCATGGAGACCGCGACCAGCGAGTAGATTGCGCCTTTCTTGAGCACCGTAAAGATGATGCTGCTCGAGTTCACCGTCTGCTCCAGAATCAGAACGCCAATGTAGATCAGCGCGATTGCGCCAAAGGCGATCCAGAGTTCGAGCTTGCTTTTCTTTTTCATGCTGTCCCCCTCCTTACGCCTTATCCGTCGATTTTTCGCCGAACAGGCCGGTCGGCTTGACGACGAGGATGATGATCAGCAGCGCGAACGTAAACGCGTCCGAAAACGTCGTCCAGCCGCTGCCGCCAAAGCCGAAAATCGAGCTGCCGCCCTTAATGATGTTTTCCGCAATGCCGATGATGAACGCGCCGATCACCGCGCCGGGAATACTGCCAATGCCGCCGAACACCGCCGCCACAAAGCACTTGAGCCCCGGCATGCCGCCGGAGACGGGCGTAACGGAAGCGTAGTTCGTAAAGTACAGCATGGAACCCACCGCCGCGAGAAACGAACCAATGATGAACGTTACCGAGATAACGGTGTTGATCTGGATACCCATGAGCCGACTGGTTTCAAAGTCCTTGGAGACCGCGCGCATGGCCATGCCGATCTTCGTGTACTTGATCAGAAGCGACAGGAGGATGACCAGTACGAGCGTCAGCACCGGAGTCACGACGGTAACCATCTTGGTGGTCGCACCCCAGATGACAACGGAGTCCGAAAGCCACGGGATGGTCGGATACACCTTTGCCAGTCCGCCGGTAAAATACAGCGCGGCGTTCTGTAAAAGGTACGATACTCCGATGGCGCTGATCATAACGGACATGCGCGGCGCGCCCCGGAGCGGCTTATAGGCCGCGCGCTCGATAAAGAAGCCGAGCGCCACGGTCATAATCAGCACGAGCGGGATGGCGATCGCTATCGGCAGCGTTGCCGAAAGGTAAACCATCATCAGCCCGGCGCACATGAACACGTCGCCATGCGCAAAGTTAATCAGCCGCAGGATGCCGTATACCATGGTGTAACCAATGGCGATTAAAGCATACTGCCCGCCGACCGAGATGCCGGAGAGAATATAGGAAAGGTTGTCATGCAGAAACGTAAGCATTCAATATTGCCTCCATTTATGCCGCCTGAAAAGGACACGATGGCCATGTCCTTTTCAAGCGGCATATTCCTTGTTGGCCGATGATAAAGCAGACCCCAATTTGGAAAAGCGCGGCGGGGGCTGATCACCCCCGCCGCAGGATATGAGCGGTTTGTTAGCCGATGGTGACTGCGGGCAGGGCTTTCCACGTGCCAGTCTCGGTGTCACACTGTTTGACATACGCGGTGTTGCGGATCGCATCGCCATTGACCTGATCCAGAGCGATCGGGCCGGAAACGCCTTCGTAGGTGGTGGACCAGAGCGCTTCCATGATGGCGGCGGGTTCAACGCTCGCGGCCTTCTTCATGGCTTCCAGAGCAAAGAAGTACGCGTCGTAACCCATCGCGGTGACCGCGGCAACCGTGTCGTCGCCACCGTTGTTGGCCAGCTGCGTTGCGTCGGCTTTGACCCAGGCTTTGAAGCCGGCGTCGAATTCCGCGTTCGCGCCCTCGGGATAGAACGTGGTGACGGTGACGTCAACATTCTTGCCCTTGGCGGCCTGGAGGATAACGTTGCTGTCCCAGGTGTCGCCCGCGAGAATCGGCATACCGAGGCTCTGCGCTTCGGCCTGGTCGATGATCAGCTGCGCGGCTTCGGTGGAAACCGGCGAGAAGAACACCTGGCAGCCGCCGTTTTTGGCGTTGTTGATGTAGCTCGTGAAGTCGCTGTTGCCATCGGGGAAGGTATCCTGCACGCAGGTTCCGCCGAGTTTTTCAAACGCTTCGACAAAGTAGTTCACCAGTCCGCCGGAGTAGTCGTCACCGAGCTTGCTCAGGCAGTACGCGGTCTTAAAGCCCAGCGTGCTGAAGGCATAGTTGGCAAGAACCGTACCCTGGAACGGATCAAGGAAGCAGATGCGGAAATAGTGCTTGTTGCCTTCGGTGACCTGCGGGTTGGTGCAGGTGATGCCGATGCAGGGGATGCCCGCTGCTTCGAAGGTGGGCGAAGCGGCAATGGACACACCCGAGCCGTAAGAGCCGAGAACCACGGATACGCCCGCGGAAACGAGCGTGCTCGCGGCGGACGCGGCCTTATCGTTGGAGCTTTCGTTATCAACCTTGACGAGTTCTACGTCGTAGGTTTTGCCGCCGATTTCAACGGTGGGGGCAACGGAGTGGGCATATTCAATGCCGAGGGTCTCCTGCTTGCCGCCCGCGCCGTTATCGCCGGAAGCGGGTTCATAGATGCCGATTTTCACAACGGGATTGCCGGACGCGGTGGTGTCGGTCTTGCCGCAGGCAAACAGCGACAGCGCGAGCGCGAGCACGAGCAAAATGGCTACGAGCTTTTTCATCAGATCTTCCTCCTCATTATTTTGTGTAGAGTATCAGAAACCTCGGACAACCGCTGTCCGATATGCATAATTATAATCAACGCCAATGTCAAATGCAACAGATTGATTCACCGGAAATACACAATTGTCCATAATTGCTTGTTCGCTCGCGGTTTTTCACTGAAGCCGCGCGTCGTGTCTTGCTGCAAAAAAACAATTCGTGCCCGCCAAAAACAGTTTGTAAACACGCAAAAGTGATTGTGACGCAGTAATGTTCCTTCAAAAACGTCACTTTGTCTGCATGTTTCTCCCGTTTGGAAAGGATGTTATGCATGGCGTACAAAAGCGAAAAAGCACGCGCAATCCGGCTTGATTCAAGGCGTTTTCGGAAGCGATTCCGCATGTTTTTCGCGGATTCCATCCGGTAAAAACGCATGATTATTCTGTTTCGTTCGCATTCTGTCCGCCGCGCTTCCGGTTTCTCCAGGCCAAAAGAAAAGCCGCGCGCCCGTTTTCTTATGCGGGAGCGCGACTTTTTTGCCACTGGAAAAACCTGTTTCGCCTCTTCGGCCATATTCTTATCTGCCGAAGAAACGGGAGAGAAACTCTTGCGTTTCCTGCTTCTGCGGGTTGCCGAAGATCTGTTCCGGCGCGCCCTCTTCCCAGATCACGCCGTCCTTCATAAAGACCGCGCGGCTCGAAACGTCCCGCGCAAACGCCATCTCGTGGGTGACCACCAGCATGGTCAGGCCTTCGGAAACGAGCGTTTTCATCACGTCCAGCACCTCGCCCACCATCTGGGGGTCGAGCGCCGAGGTCGGTTCGTCAAAGAGCAGCACCTCGGGCTCCATGGCCAGCGCGCGCGCAATAGCGACGCGCTGTTTCTGCCCGCCGGAAATCTGGCTCGGCTTGGCGTTGATGTACGGCGCCATGCCTACCTTGTCGAGATACGCCTTGGCGGTTTCCTCGGCGGAAGAGCGGTCCTTATGCAGCACCGTTTTTTGGCCGATCACGCAGTTTTCCAGCACGGTCATGTTGGAAAACAGGTTGAAGCTCTGAAACACCATGCCAACCTTCGTGCGGTAAGCGGGAACATTATACCCGCGCTGCAGGATGCTGCCGCCGTGGAAATGTATCTCGCCGGAAGTCGGCGTTTCCAACAGGTTGATGCAGCGAAGCAGCGTCGATTTGCCCGATCCGGAAGCGCCGATAATGCTCGTAACGTCCCCTTTGGAAACGGAAAAGTCGATGTCCTTGAGCACAACGTTCTTGCCAAACGTCTTGGAGAGGTGACGAATCTGCAGAATATTTTCGCTCATGCTTCAGCGCCCCTTTCTTCCATGCGCACCGTGCCTGGCGGCGGGAAAGCGCACCATGCCGCTCGTATGCGCGAGGGTATCCTTTGTTGCCAAATCGTAGCTGGCGCTGCCGTCCATCTTCTTTTCCCACCAGCGCAGCAAGAGCGAGCTGACCAGCGTCATGAACAGGTAGCCGATCATTTCGATGGTTGCCGAAGGGAAGTACAGGAAGGTCGCACCCACCACCGCCTTATGGGTGGCAAAGAACTCCGAGTAGCCGATGATGAACATCACCGCGGTATCTTTGAGGTTGATGATGAAGTTGTTGCCGATCTGCGGCATAATACTGCGTAAAGCCTGCGGAAGAATGACGTGCAGCATGGTCTTGACGTGCGTCATGCCGATGGCTTTTGCGCCCTCCGTCTGCCCCGCATCGACCGAGAGTATGCCGCCGCGCACGGTTTCCGCCATGTAAGCGCCCGTGTTGATGGAAACGACCACGAACGCCGCCAGCCAGACGCTGCTCCAGTGCACGGCGTTGTTGGTAAAGTACGGCAGGCCGTAATACACGAACACCGCCTGCAGAATCATCGGAGTGCCGCGAAACACCTCGACGTAGATGCGGATAATCGCTCGAACCTGCCAGAGGAACCCGCGTTTGAGCGCATGGTCGGTTTTGGCGTACGGTATCGTCTGCAAGACTCCGCATAAAAAGCCAATCAGGCAGCCGACGACGGTGCAGATCAGCGCCAGCGAGAATGTTTTCCACATCCCGTTGAGGTAAATCAGGCCGTAATTCTGCCAGAGCTTTAAAATATCGCTGATCAATTGCGTCAGTTTGTCCATTCCGGCGCGCACCCCCTAAAACGCGCGGTAAGGCGTGCCGCTGCCGGCGCGCCTTTTACCGCGATTGAATTGCTGTTGTGTTCCGTTTGGCTGCGTTTCTCAGCCGATGGGCTGAATCGCGATCGCCTGCGCCATCAGGGCGTTAAAGTCGTCCGCGGTCATACCGCCGAGCACCGTGTTCAGCGCGTCCTTGAGCACGGTATTGCCCTTCATCACGGAAATTCCGATGTTGACGTCGCTGTCGGCCACCGTAAAATCATCGCCGCTGCCGGCAAAGTCGAGGATGACCATGTCGGGATAGACGGCAACCGCGCCCTGTGCCGTGGGCATATCGGTGCAGACAAAGTCAACCGTGCCGGTTTCCAGCGCCATGAGCATCGCGGGAGCGGTCTCCGCAGCGGGCTGAATCTTGGCGTCCTTGATCTGCGGCAGGCAGGTATCGTACCAGATGGTGCCGAGCTGGCTTGTACAGGTGCCGCCCGCGAGGTCGGAAATGCCCTTTGCGGAAGCGTATGCTCTGTTGCCGAGCGTAACGCAGACAATGGTCGCATATATGTAGGGACCTGAATAGTCCACCTGTTCCATGCGCTCAGGCGTCATGCTCTGACCCGCG
>JBDKTD010000131.1:0-5808 GCA_039680365.1 Clostridiaceae bacterium | reverse complement strand
GTGACGGTACCAACCAGAAGGGCAACAACGAGAAGCAGAGCAACGGCCTTTTTGATTTGTAACTTCATTCTGTTCCATCCTTTACATCTGTATTTGAATAGGGAGGTGAGCCCCTGATTCCGGGTTGAGCGGCGCGGCAAGCGCCGAAAAAGAAAACTGGAACAACAAATAAACGATTCGGCAACGCTACAGCATTGTAGGGTTCACGGTTCGGAGGTATCCCGGGAGGCTTGCCGCCGCATACAGGCGGGTTATTACGGAAATTACGAAAGTGTTTGCCAACTCATCTGCAGATATGTTATAATAACTACGAAAGGTGCTTCGCGCACCTTACAAAACTTATCCTGCCACGAGTTTGGCGAAATGTCAATAGTTATTGAAAAAATGTTATGATTGACAGCAACATCCCACTGTTGTTAAATGGTAGATATCAGGAGATGCTGTTAGGTTATCTGTCGAAGACGAACATGTTATCTGCAACTTATCTGGAGGTATATGTCCATGCTCGATAAAGCAAGCGCCATTCCGCTCTACGCCCAGCTGGCTGAGCGGATTAAAGCGCAGATCCTATCGGGGGAGATCAAGCCGGGCGACAAGCTGAAAAGCGAAGCCGAAATGGTAGAGGAATACGACGTTGGCCGCCTGACGGTGCGCAGCGCGCTTTCCCAGCTCGTGGAGGAAGGCTACCTCGAAAAAGCGCAGGGCAAAGGCACCTTCTGCCGCGCGGCGGCGGAGGTGAACTACCTTAACGTGGAAGCCGTGCTGGACATGGGCAACACCTACTTTATTCCAACCTATTACGTCAAGGGCATCTCCGAAGTGCTCAACGCCAATAACTGTAACTTTTTAATCAGCGATACGAACTCCGACGCGGCCTATCTCTGCGCCCAACTGGAGCAGATTCTCACAAAAAACACCTCCGGTGTGATCTTTCAGCTGACGCAAGTTCAGCTCTCGCCGGAGATCAGGCGGCGGCTGTCCGCCTGCCTGCTGGCGTTTCGTAACAGGGGCATTCCCTGCATCATGATCGACAGCCGCATTGACGATGCGGAGGCGAGCTACGTCATGCTGGACGAAACGGCGGGCGGCGCAAGGGTAGCCGAGCATTTTGCGGCGTTTGGACACAAGCGCTGCGCGGTCGCCTACCGGCCGGACTGCTGCGACGCGCTCCAGCGCTACGACGGTTTTTGCGCGGCGGCGGCGGAATACGGTCTGGAGCAGCCCGTTGAGATTGACTGCGATTCCGGCATGGAAGGCGCGCTGATCAAAGCCGTGCGCGAGCAGGGCGTAACGGGCATCTTCGGCTACAACGACGAAATCGCGCTGCGCTGCATGCGCGCGTTGCGGGCGCGGGGGTATCTCATCCCCGAGCAGGTCTCCGTGATCGGTTTTGACGATTCATATCTGGCCACCACGGTCGATCCCCAGCTGACGACGATTTCGCACCCCAAGGAAGTGATGGGGCGGCACACCGCGCAGGCGCTCGTCAAGCTGATGAAAAAGCAGAGTAAGCCCCCGTATATCGAGGTTTTCCGTCCGGAGCTTGTCAAGCGCGGCTCTTGCGCGCGCGCGTTTACGGGAACCGCCGAACCGGCGGAGCAGCGGCGCAAACCCGTTTCAACGGAACGAAGCGCGGATTTGGACGAATAAAGCAAGAATAACAACAAACTGCCCGCTTTCGCGGGCAGTTTGTTTGTATAAAGTGATTATTCAACGCGGAAGGCATAAACAGTTTCGGTCGAGTAGATTTCGCCCGCGTGCAGCACAATGCTGGGGAATTCAGGGTGCGACATCGCGTCCGCGAAGTGCTGCGTTTCCAGGCAGAATCCGGGGCGAACGCCGTAGTCCACGCCGTCCTTGCCGCGCATACCTGTAAAATCGGTGGGCGTGAAGAGCTGCACGCCCGGCTGGTCGGTAATCGTATCCATCGCGATGCCGCCCGTCGGGTCGGCGACGGTCGCTATGCGCTCCATTCCGCCTTCGCGGTGGTTGAGCACGAAGTTGTGGTCGTAGCCGTGCGCGGAATCCATGTTTTCCAGCGTGGAATCGATATCCTGTCCGATGGGCTTAGCTTTGCGGAAATCGAGCGGGCCGCCCGCGACGGGCACGATCTCGCCCGTGGGGAGGATATGCGAATCGATGCGCGTTGCAAAATCCGCTTCTACCTGCAGCGTCTGATCAAGCACCGTGCCGCTGCCCTGACCCGCGAGGTTGAAGTAGGCGTGGTTGGTCAGGTTGACGATGGTATCCTGATCTGTCACCGCGAAGTAGCGGATGGAGAGCAGGTTGTCCTCGGTAAGCGAATAGACCACCATAACGGAGAGGCTGCCGGGGAAGTTCTCGTCCCCGTCCGGACTGAAAAGCGAAAAGGCGACGGCGTCCTCCTCGGCTTCCGCTTTCCAAATCTTTTTATCGAAGCCTTCGCGCCCGCCGTGGCAGCAGTTTTCGTAATCGTTGGCAAAGATTTTGTACTCCACGCCGTTGAGCGTAAAGCGGGACTTGCCGATGCGGTTGGCGACGCGGCCGACCGTTGCGCCCAAAAACATCGTATGCTTGCGGTACTCTTCCAGCGTTTCGTAACCCAGCACGACGTCAACAAGCGCGCCCGCGCGGTTGGGAACGCGCATGCTCTGCCAGGTTGCGCCGTAGTCGAGAATGGAAGCGGACGCGCCGGAGGGGTTCGTAATGGTATAAAGAAAGACTTCTCTGCCGTCCGGCATCGCGCCGAACAGGGTTTTGGTAACGCTCATTGTCTGGTTGCCTCCCGTATATATTGAGTGTTTTTATGCTGTGTCAGAAGGGTCAATACTCCGGTTCGTAGCGCTCTTCCACCGGCTCCGCGACCGCGCGGCGGAGGTAAATATTCGTAATGCGGATGCTCGAGCAGTACGCTTCAAAGCCGAACCGGCCGTATTTTGCGGTATCGATAGGGTCGGGGTCGGTGACCTCGAGCACGAGCACGCCGTCGATGATGATAAACGCGTGGCCGTCGATGCTGCCCATCTGAATGCGGTAGTCCTGCCCGGGATGAAAATCGAACAGGGGGTTTGCGGCGTTGAGCTTGTAGCCCGGCGATTTTTCAAACCCGACCTTGCCGTGCCACCAGCCTTCCAGCCCGCCGACGTAGGCAACGTCCCGCGTGTTGGTCTGCTCGTTCCAGCTGCCGTTCCACATGGCGTTGATATCGTGCGTGCAGGGCAAAACCGTGCTCGCCGTGAACTCCAGAAGGACGTTGCCAAAGAAGTTTTCGCGCGAGATGACCAGGCCGGGGAAGTTGCCGCGGTTTTCACCGTAGAGCCAGCCGTTTTCGACGCGCCACTCGCCGCCGCGAATTTCGAACTCCTCGCTGAGGACGGCTTCCGTCAGCTCCTTATGCCACAGCACGGGGCACTGATCGAGCAGCAGTTCCTTATTCATCAGGCGCATGGCGGTTCTCCAATCGGGAACGATAGTTTCGATGCGGCGGAAAGCGAATACAAATAGAATAGTCTGACTGATTATAATACAGATTGGTACGTACGAAAAGAGAAAACGAAAAAGAAACGCCCAAAGGCGTTTCATGAATGTTTGAGATGGGGGTAATACTATTGCATCCGTTGAACGGCGATCATCGCCTCATAGAGCGCAACGAACTGGCGGTGCTTGCGCTCGTTTTGCTCGTCCGCCTGCGGGACGAACGTCGCCTCCAGCCGCACGGCGGTATTCGCCGCTTCCGAAACGTCCGCGTATACGCCAGCGCTCGTTGCGCCGATCATGGCGGCTCCGAGGCATGCCGCTTCCTTTTCGGCGGGGATGGAAACGGGGATGCCCGTGATATCCGCCTGCAGCTGGCACCAGAGCGCGGACTTTGCGCCGCCGCCGGTGGCGATGATGCGCTCAATCGGGGTGCCGCTGGCTAGAATCCTGTCGCAGTTCTTTTTAAGCAGGTGGGCGACGCCTTCCATGACCGCGAGCGCGAGATCAAACGCGTCGTGCTTGCTGCGGAGGCCGTAAAACATGCCGCAGGCGTCCAAATCGAACTCCGGCGCGTTGGTGCCAACGATGTACGGCAAAAACAGCACGTCGGCGGGACGGCGGAGCGCCGCCTGCTCGTCGATTTGGCGAAAACTAGCATTTGGTAGAAAGTTCCGCTGGAACCATTCCAGACTTGCGCCGCCGCTTTCCGCCGTCGGGAGCATGACATACGTTCCCGGCAGAAACCCGTAGTGCATAGGAATGCCTGTATCGCGCTTGACGGGCTCGCCCGCCATGGTGGAAAGGCCGAGCACGGTACCGGTCGAGAGACTCAGCATGCCGGGGCGGACGTTGCCGGTGCCGATCATGCCCGCAAAGTGGTCGAGCGTGCCGATGTTGACGGAGACGCTTTCGCTTACGCATAGACGCCCAGCGACTTCCGGCAAAAGCGCGCCCGCGCCGGAGCAGGGCTCGGCAAGCGGGGGAAGCTGCCGCTCGTTGATTCCAAGGAAATCCAGCATTTCCGGCCAGTATCGTTTTTGATAAATATCAAAATAATAAGTGAACGTCGCAATCGAGCAGTCCGCCAGCAGTTTGCCGGTCAGCGCATACACAATATAGTCCTTAAGGAGTACGTAATGCGCGGTTTTTTGGAACACGTCGGGCCGGTGTTTTTTGAGCCAGAGAATCTTGGTGGCTGGCCATGTGGGCAGTGCCGCGGGTTGGCCGGTGCGGGCGTAGCATTCCGCGGCGGAAAAGCGGGCTTCGAGCTCCGCGCATTCGTCCTTGGAACGCTCGTCCATCCAGGAGATGGCGTTCATCAGCGGCGCGCCGGAAGAATCGAGCACCACGAGGGACTCCGCCTGCCCCGTGAGCGTGACGTTTATGAGTTTGCCCGCCGCCTGATGCGCGCTGAGAAGATCGGCAAGCAAACGAATCAGCGCGTCCGCGTAAGCGCGCGCGTCGAACTCCACAAAACCGTTCGAGCGGTCGTATTCCACCGGGACGCTCTTTGCGCCGAGGCAGAGAAGGTTCTCGCCGTACAGCGCGGCTTTTAAATTGGTGGTGCCGAGGTCAACCGCGAGAAAGTACATACCCTGTTCCTCCAAAGAGAATGAATCAAACGCCGAACGCGCAAGTCACGCGTCCGGCGAAACGGGTCAAGTAGGAAGGGGCGTCCTTCAGGTGAAGACGACCTTGACGCCTTCCTGCGTGATCTGCTCGACCAGCTGGGAATCGGCGTTGCGGTCGGTAATCCAGACGCCGACGCCGCTCAAACCGGAGATCCGCGAGAAACTCTCGCGCCCGAGCTTCGTGCTGTCCGCCACAATGAGCGGGGTGCGCGCTCGATCCATCATGATGCGGTCGATCACGCTCTCCTCGGCATGGTAGGTTGTCAGCCCTACGCCGGGGCAGATGCCGTCCACGGAGAGGATGGCCCAGTCCGCGCGGTAGCGGGAAATCTGTTCCTTGACGTCCTCGCCGTAGGTAAACGAATACTGCGCGCTGATATCCCCGCCAAGCAGGATGACGCGGAAGGTCGGCAGGCCGCCGAGTTCGATGGCGACCGAGATGGAGTTGGTCACGACGTTGATGTTTTTGCGCTTTTTGAGCTCGACGGCGGTAAAATACGTCGTCGTGCCGGAGTTGATAAAGAGCGTGTCGCCATCCCGCACCATATCCGCGGCGGCGGCGGCGATCGCCTTTTTCATCTCCATATGCTCCTGCTTGCGGCGTTGGAACTCCAGATTGTAGTAGTTCTTCATGGTCTGGATGCCGCCGCCCTGCGTGCGCTCTAAATAGCCGTCCTGCTCCAGCGCGTCCAGATCGCTGCGGATGGTAACGACTGTTGCG
>JBDKTD010000210.1:0-32610 GCA_039680365.1 Clostridiaceae bacterium | reverse complement strand
GGCGAACGCCGCAGAGAGCGCCGAATGACGGAACAAACGGCAAAAAAGAAGAATCAAGCATGGAAAACGATCGCCAAAATCGTTTTTTCCGCCGCCGCGCTCTATTTTCTGTTTCGCAAGTGCGATTGGGCGCAGCTGTTTTCCACACTGAAGAACGCGAACGTGCTATATGTTCTGCTCGCGCTGGCCGCTGTGGAACTGACGCATGTTGTCGGCGCGGCGCGCTGGCGGCTGCTTTGCCCGAAGGCAAAGTTCTTTTCGCTCTTCAAGCTCGTGTTCATCTCCCGCCTGTATTCCACCGTTTTGCCTGGACAGCTCTTTGGCGAGGCGGCGAAGGTCGTCTATATCAGCCAGTCCAACCCGGAGATTACGGCGGAAGAGGCGACCGCGAGCGTGGTGGTCGATAAAATCGTGGGTTTAATCGGACTGCTGCTGGTTGGTATCTGTGGGGCGATGTTCGGCGTGAGCGCGCTGAACCGCACGATTACCGTCTGGTTTGCCGTTTGCGCGTTTGCGCTTGCGCTCTGCGTGATTCTGCCCGCGTTTGCGCCCATTTCGCGGCTCATCCACCGCGTGCTGGATACGCTCAAGCATCGCTTTCCCAAGGCCGGCGGGTTCATCGAGCGGCTGCGGCTGTTTTTAACGAGCTGGCAGGCGTACCTAAAAACGCCTCTGGTGCTTGGCGCTTCGGTGCTGATGGGGTGTTTGTTTCAGTTTCTCTCCACCTTGGGCATGATGCTCCTTGGCCGCGCGGTCGGGATTCAGGTTGCGCTGGCGGACTGGTGCTGGATTTTTGCGGTGCTTTCGATTGCGCTTCTGCTGCCGGTGTCGTTTGCGGGGCTGGGCGTTCGCGAAGGAACGCTTGTGGGCTTTTTAGGCGCGCTCGGCGCGGCAAGCGAGCTTGCGCTCAGCGCGTCGCTGCTCTCGCTGTTCATCCAGATTCTGGATTCGCTCATCGGCGGAGCGTTCGCGCTGTTTGATCCCACGCTGAAACGGCAGAAGCGCGGCCAAGTGCAGGCGGCTCCCGCCCAAACGGAACCGGCGGAACAGAACACGGCAAGGTAAAGAAAATGGAAACGAACAGAAAAATCAGCAAAAAACGAATCGGCAAACATCTCGCGCTTCTGGCGCTGACCGCGCTGGCGGCCGCGTTATTCTTCGGCTGTTCGGCAGCGCTGACCATTGCGGGAACGGAAGTCGATCGCAAAGCTGAAACGCTCGATCTGCAGAACAAGGGCGTCTCCGATGCGGATAGCGTAAAGAGCCTCAAAAAACTGCATTCCCTCCGCTCGCTCGATCTGCGTGGGAACGCGCTGGATCCGGCGGATTTTGACGCGATACAGGCGTTTTTACCGGAGTGCGAAATCCTCTGGAGCGTGCCGATTGGAGACGATCGGTTTGACAGCGACTCCGGCGCGGTGACGGCGTCCAACTTTTCGGCGGCGGATATTGATACGCTCGCGTATTTTACAAACCTGACCGCGCTGGACGCCACCGGAAGTACGGACTATGGTGCGCTTGTAAAAGCGCAGAAGGCGTATCCGAACGTTGCCTTTACGTGGACGGTGGACGCCGCGGGGCAAATGACAGCAAGCGACGCGGAATCGGTTCTGTGCCCGGCTGAGACGAGCCTTGCCGAAACGGAAACGTTGCTTGCCGCCCTGCCGAAGCTGACGACCATTGATTTATTGAACACGAAGCTGATGTTTGAGGACGTGGAAGCGCTGACGGGGCAATACCCGAATGTTCAGTTTCATGTCAACAAACGCCTGCTGAATCAGAAAACGGACTATCTGGCGGAGGAAGTTGCGCTGGAGGGTTCCGGCGCGCTGGATGTTTCCGCGCTGAGCGAAGCGCTCGCCGGATTTCCCGCGCTGAAAACGCTGGACGTCCGCTCCTTTGCCGTTACCGAGGCGGACGTTGCCGCGTTCGGCAAGAGCGTTCCCAATGTGCATATTCGCTGGACTCTTTCCCTGCTCGACGGGCTGAATGTGGACAGCGACAGCGAGACGCTCGATTTGAGGGGCTATACCGTAACCGATTTGACCGCGTTTCAGCAGAAGCTCCAACTTTTGACGAAGCTCAACTATATCGACATGTGCGAATGCGGGCCTACCGACGAGCAGATGGACGCCATGCGGCAGGCGATGCCGAGCATCAAGTTTGTCTGGATGCTGCATATTGGCAAATGGGACGTGCGCACGGACATCAAAGCGTTCAGCATGGCGCAGACGGGCGAATACGAAGGGGTTGTTTATACCAAGCCCGACGACAAGAAGCGCCGCTACCGTTATGTTACCAACGAGGAAATCGCCAAGATTCGCTACTGCACGGATATCGAAGCGCTGGATATCGGGCACTCGCTGGTCATTTCGGATATCTCGTTTGTCAAGTATGTGCCGACGCTGCGCTTTCTCGTGATTGCGCGTACGGCGGTAACGGATATCTCTGCGGTGAGCGCGCTGAAGAATCTGGTTTTCTTTGAAACGTTCGGCTGCAAGCTCACCGACGTGAGCGCGCTCTACGACCTGCCGCAGCTGGAGTACTATAACTGCAGCGCGAACCGCATTACGGATATCGGGCCGCTGCTCTCGCTCAAAAACCTCAAACGGCTCTGGATTATCAACTGCCGGTTCGCGGACGAACAGCTGCATGAACTCAAGGTCGGCCTGCCGAATACGATTATCATGGCGTACGGCTCGCACCAGACGGACAACGGCTGGCGGTATGACAACGAGCGGTATGTGGAGATGCAGGAGCTTTTCGGACTTACGCCGCAGCTTTCCTGGGTGGAACCCGGCTATTTAGACCCCAAAAACCAGATTCCGTAATCGTTGCGAACGAACAAAAACCTGCTTTTTGCAAAGCAGGTTTTTTATTGCGCTACACTTTCTGAAAGGGTTTCCAAAGGGACGCCCGTCCCTTTGGCCGGGAGTTTGAGGGTGGAACCCTCGAAAGGCTTTGAATCCGGACGAGGGCAGCGCCCTCGAAAGGCTTTGAATCGCTCGAGGGCGGAGCCCTCGAAAGGCATTAAATCCGAACGAGGGTGGAACCCTCGAAAGGCATTAAATCCGAACGAGGGCAGCGCCCTCGAAGTTCTCCTCGACCTCAGTCGGCGGAATCGTCCGCCTTCTGCGCGGCGACTCCGGACGGCGCTTCCGCCAGACCCGGCCGGATATCCGGCAGGCGGCTGCGGTCAACGCTCATGAGCCAGAAGTACATGCCGCCGAGCATCGTAACGGCCAGAATACGGTATTGGAAATGCGCGTGCATGATCATCGGCTGGGTGGCAACGAGCGTCCAGACGATGGGGAGCAGCGCGATAGAGAGCATCACGATCCCGCGCGCGTAGGAGTCCTTCTTTGTGCGCAGCAGCAGCATCATAACGCCGGCAACGAGTAGAATGATTGCGAAGATGACGAGCATCGGCCAGTCGAAGAGGTGCCGAAACGGCGAAAGAATCGCTTCCACCTTGTCGTAACGGAAGAGCACGGTTGTATCCTTGATAATACCGAGCCGCTCCTGAGTCGCCTGCCAGGCGGTGGAGAACGCGTTTTGATCCGTAAACACTTCGGTCAGCACGAGCTTCGTCAGCCACATGGAAACATAGGAGCCAAACCAAACGCCGACGGCTTTGAGCGACCACAGCGCCTGTTTTTTGACGGGCGCGGGGTGCGCGGAATAGTTATCGCAGATCAGCCAGCCCAGCAGCGGCAGGCCGAGGGTGATCAGCGGCGCGGTGTAGAAATCGAAAAACATTGTCGTCATGCCGAGAATCATAAAGCCCATCCAGGCGCTCTGCGGGTTCTTTTGCCATTTTGGAATAAAGAGCATGCCGATAAACGCGATGATAAAACACGAACTATATTGGAACAAGGCGCTGGCAACGACAGGGTTGACGAACAGGATGCCAGCGGTAAAGAGCATCGGCGGCCAGACGGAGCGGGTTTTGAGCGTGAGCATGGCGGTAACGGCGGCCATCAGCAGAAAGAACGTCCACATAATCAGCGAGCGCATGGTGCCGTAGTCCATAACCGAAAGGAGCGCGCGCACATAGATGCGGAAGCCGTGCCAGTAGCGCACGTAGAACACGTCCGCCGGTTCGTGGTTTTTCACCGTTTCCCGCGCGTCGTAGAGCGTAAAGTTGTCCTCCAGCGGATAGGCGTTTGTCATGACGCTGGACGGGTTGTCCTTAACGTCCATATACGTGGAAAGCGAGAGGATGATGACCTCCGTCCAGTCATCCAGCGAGTAGGAACCCCAAACCTGACGCAGGATATGGTGGTTCTGGTACTCCGGCGCGATCTGGTCGATGGAGTTGAGGTAGTGCTTTTCCACCTGATCCTGCGGGGCGAGGCCGCTCAAAAAGAGCATGCCGATGCCGAGCATTACGATGAGCGCGTAGACAATCAAATATTTCAAAAACTTTGGGAAGGGATGAGTCATGTTGCCGTCCTCCTGATCGAAAAGGTTTCGTTCGGGGTTTACCGTATGTTGCGGTTCGGGCCATCCGCCGGAAGGCGGGACGGAAAAAACTTACTCCTCGCCGGTGCTGTCGTGCAGAACCGGGTCGTCCACGGAAGGCACCTGATCGGAAGTGCCCCACATGAGCATATCCGGCAGGCTGCGCTGGCCGCCCTTGGATTCCGGCACGCCGGGGTGCTGGTTGAGGTGCTCGCCCATAAAGACCATTGCCGTGGAGTTGCCGCCGTCGAGGTTGTAGGCCTGCTTGCAGCCGTAAATGTAGAAGAGGTGCATAAACGCGTCAATCGAAAGCCCGCGGCTGTAGTTGGCCTGACGGCCGTCCACCGTGATGACCACGAAGTGCCCGGGTTCGACCATGCCGATGCCGGTGCGCGGGTTGACCTTGCCGAGCATGGTGCGCTTGGCGTTGCTGTTGACGACCCCGTTACGAATCAGCGTCGGCCCGAACGAGAAGGTGTTGAGCACGCCTTCGGCGAGCAGCTGCTCGTAGGTCGTTTCGCCGGGGGAGAAGATGCGCATGGAAAGATCGGGGTAGAGCGCGGCGGTGTCGGCGGCGGAAAGGTTATTGTAGAGCACGCCGTTTCGCATGATAATGCCCTTGATCTCCGGCTCGGCAACGTCGAGGTTGTCGCCCGTGACGGCGAGGACGGCTTTATAGCGCCGCGCCATGTAGGTCGGCTTTTCCACGCGCGCCTTGGAGCTGGTTTCGTCGCCGCGCACGCCCGGACGGAACGCGTCCTCAAAGCGCATACGCACTTGCGCCACGCAGTAACAGACGGGCTGGTTGTAGATATTCGTCGTGTGGATGCGGTCTATGATGATCGAGAGCGTGTCGGTTTTATACTCCCAGTGCTCGTTTTCCCAATCTTCAAGGATGACCTCCTCCGGATCGCCCGCGTTGCGGAAATAGTGATCCTGCGAGGCTTCCACCGATTCGGCTACTCCGCAGTCAACTTGCGAAGCGGTAATGGTAACCTTTGGCTTCTTTCCGGGGCCGTTGAGTAGCGCGGGGTCGAGGCCGAAGAAGAAGTTATTCACCGTTGTGAGCGGTTCAAGCTCCGGCGCGCTGTAGACTAGTCCGTATTTGGCGGCGCCGTAGATGCTGTCGCCAACGTCCAGATTGTAGCGGTACTGGTTGGAAAAGGACATGTACAGCGCGGTTTCGACTTCCACCGCGGTCTTGCCGGAAAAAGAAGCGAGCTTGGCGTTGCGGTCGACGACGAATTTTTGATCGCCGTAGAGGTGGTAAAACACACGCTGCGTCTGCCAGGTGCCGTAGAGCGTGACTGTTTCCTTGTTGTAGCGCTCGCTTGCCGCGCGGGAAACGCAGGCGTACACCTGTTTTGCCGCGAGCATATGCGCGCCGTTGCCATATTCGCCGTTGGGGTCGTGGGTGGCGATGACCGCGGGCTTGTACTGGCGGATGGTATCGGTCAAAAACGACTGCACGGCGGGAAGCGTCCAGACCCGCTCGACGTCCTCCATGTTCTCCGAGTAGACGTCCTGAAAGCCGCCGAAGACCGGCTCGGTTGTGACGCCCATCTGCTTAAGCGCGGCGGTTGCCTGCGCGCGTTGGGCTTCGTCCGCGCTGGAGAGATACACGACCATTGCCGTATATCCTTTTTCCGCGCAGTAGTACGGCAGCACGCCGCCGAGATAGAGGTATTCGTCGCCCGGATGCGCGACTATAAGCATCAAATCCACGCCCGCCTTGACGGGTTCGGTCTCCGTCTCGGCCAGCGAGAATCCGGGAATGGTTAAGAGCAGGGCGGCGCAGAGCAAAAGAGCGGCCAGTCGTTTCATGTTTACCCCATCCAAAAAACTATGTATATGCGCGGGCGACCCGCTGAAGAGCCATTTTCCAATTATTATACCATCTGCCCCCATCGGGAAGAACCTTTTTTTGCGCACTTCATCCGTTTTTCGCGCAATTCCGTAATAGCAGGCATAGGGTGGGAACGCGAGTACAAGCAAAAGCCGCGCGAAAAACGCGCGGCAGTAATCGCTGGCAATCTATGTTTGGGTTGTTTCGTCCGCTTACTTTGCGAGGTTCTCCGCGAGGCGGTACTTTACGATCCGCCGGATCAGCTCCATCGGCAGCGGCTGATCGAGCGGGAACTGAACCGTCCCGCGCGAGAGCTTGTACTGCGTGAGCTCGCTTTGGAACGTCTCAATGCCGGAAGCGCCGGGGTAAAAGCCGATGTGGTGCTTATACGCCGCAAAGTGGACGAGGTTGCCTTTTACGTAGAACGTCGGGATGCCGTAGGCGATCTTTTCCGTTGCGTCCGGCACGATTTCCAGTATCGCCGTGCGCAGCTCGTTGAGCTTTTGCTGCACGTCCGCCGGGAACTGGAGGATGTAGTCGGTGATGGGGGTGGACATGGGTGGCCTCCTATGTATAAAATTTGCGATACAATTATTATTCAATGTATCATTTTTGCTGGATAAACAATATGATAAACGTTTATTGAATAAGCATGTATTGATCTTGAGATTCATCTTCTGTTGACATCATAAAGTAGTCAGCAATGTGTACATTGGTCATTCTGGTAATTAAAGCGTTTTGATCTTCAGTTGTTAAAGTGGAGAAACGATTATAACCATCAACAATTTTCTTTATTACTGACTTTTTGAACAAGCTAGTCTCAACAGCAAAAGTCGTTACATCTTTAATACAAGCTTTTTTTATTATCGTATCAAGCACCCCAATTCTCTGCGAAACCTGCCAGAAAAAAGGAACATTGAGGTAGCCTGTATCCATTATTGCTCTAAAAAACATACTTGGAATAAACCGCTCTTGCCAAAACTCATACTTGTTCTGATATCCAACTGGGATTTCAACGTCTGCAGATGGCAACCTATGTATTGATATGAAAAAAATACAACATACTATTTTACTAAAAACATCAATGAACAATTGTTTGAATTCGGCTTTGATTTGTATTGCCTTTATCAACCATCTAGCAGTCAATTCATCAAGTTCAAAAAGAGGCCTCTCAGCATTCATATTTACGAAACACATTATAATGAGCTCAAAATACCTACATATATAGCATGAATCATCTACAACTTGCATAAGCAGGGTAAGAATATGAAGTGCATTATTATATGACAGGTTTTGTTCGAAGCTAGTCGTTACAGCATAAATAGCGGTTTCAATTAAATTTTGATACTTTAGTTCGTTTTCTTCTTTTATTAGGGCAAGAACTAATTCAAAAACCTCAGAATCAATATCAAATGCTTTTAAAGCCTCATATATTTGTTGCGGATTAGTGTTTTGATTTAAGTAGCGAGCGTAAAAATATTCGAAAAATGAACGATGGAAAAACTTAAATTCTTCATCAACATCTGCAAGAACTAATAACTCTGTACGATCCGAACAAAAGTCTAGAAACTCAGAGATTGCAGCTTCAGTTTCAACCTCATTTGTAAACTTCTTTCGATATTGTTCAAGCAGCAGATCATAAATGTCGGCCTTTTTAATATTACGATTATAAGGAGCGGCAAGTATAGCTAATGAAATGAAGGTACTATCTTTCATAATTGAACTAAGTCTGTTCCAGTTGTAAATCTCGGATTTGTCTTTTTCTCTTTTCTTATATATATACTCAAAACATTTTTTATATAATTCAATCTTTGTGCTCGGAAGTTCTCTTTCAGATTTGTATATACTAACTAAAAGAGAAAGGACAAGGAAGTTATCGAGAAAATGTTTCCGGACCAGAGTTATGGACTGTTTTAAGAAAGTCGCCTTTTCTGTCTTTTTGAATTTGTTCAAAGCTATCATTTTATCTATATATTTACTAATATCAGGAACTGTAAGTGATCTTATCATAAGTACATCTACAGTTTTTAGTGGGATGAACCCACGATCACGGGAAGTAATGCAAATTTTATTACTACGGCTATAACTATTAAAAAAGGATATAATTTTCTTGTGTAGCATGGGACGGCTTTCTTTCGCCACTTCATCAAGTGCATCAAACAGTACAATACATCGACCAAGTTTAAGAAAGTATTCTATAAAAGGTTTTGATATTTCAAATTCGTCGAATCCAGTCAAACTAATCATGGACTCTTGTAAAAAATCAATTATTGACTTTTTAGAAGAATAATCCTTTGAGTAAAACTGCTTAAGATCACATAATATAACAAGATATTCGTGCGCTTCTTCAATTTTCAACTCCTCAAAACTATTAACTATTTTCCTCAATAGTAATGACTTTCCATATCCGGCTTTACCAACAATATAAACCGTGCTCCTTTTGCTAAAGATGCTCTGCCACGATTCACTTAAATCTGTGTCGCTATAAGCTCTACTGTTGAGGATATCAGATTTTCTAGAAGCCCTAGCGCTTAATAATACTGGGGGTATATAGAATTGACTGAACTCATATTCATCAAGCAGGTAAATAAATGAACGCGAAAACAAATTTTTCATTGAAGTATTGTATTTATCTTTGATTTGCAAATAGTTGTTCTTTTTTTGCCGAACCGCAAAAGTGCTACCATTTTCTGGTTTTGTACACAGAGACTCAATTTTGTCGAGTAATAACCTTGCTGCAGAGTCAATTCTTTTATTAATAAGTATAATATTACGTTGATCTTCAAGTGACAAACTTTCAGATAAAATCGAAGCGGTCGATTGAAGAATTTCGTTGAAAAAATTCAGTAGTTGCGATTTTGTATCATCATCAAGAACCCCTTTTAGGAAAACGATATAAAGGTTAAAAAAGAGGAGAGAAATATCTTCATCAATTATTACGTTTTGTGTAACAGAGCTTCTGATTTCATCTGGTATTTGGCCATTGAGTTTATATAGGCAGTATTGTTGAAGAGTATTCGTAAACATTTGAGATTTTACGAAATTTTGGATTTGCGGAGCAATCTCTAATATTTTAACAAAATCCGGGTATTTTTCAAACCGTGCAGCTATTTTCTTCTGTGTTGGAGTATTCAATATTTCGCTTGAAGAAACAGTTTTGAGAGTTGCTTTTACTACATCATAAATCGCCGTACCGAGTACACTTGTTAATGTGCCTAATATTAACATTTCCATATATTTTCCCCCGAATAAAGCTATGATATTAAAAGATCAGCTACACATATTTTAAATTTTACACTATTATAGTATTTATAGCAATAAACTTAACTGTTATAGCGTTCAGTTCCTAACGGGATTGATGTTACTAGGAACTTGGTGTAATCTAGCTCCACCCCACTGTAATAAAGTCACCGACTACCGATATTCCTTTACCGTATACTCGTACCAAACAGGGAAGGAGTATTTTGCCATGGAGCAAAACGGAAAAAAGGGTCGGTTTCGGCGGTACCTTCCGGTGCTGATAGGATCGATTGCAGGCGCGATAGGCGGTTATCTCTACTATCGGCTGGTCGGTTGTGCCAGCGGCGCATGCGTCATCACTTCCAACCCCGTCATTTCAACTCTCTACGGCGGCGTTCTCGGGCTGCTGATTGGATTTATCATTACACCAAGCAAGAAAAAGGAGGACAAAGCGAATGAGTCGTAAAGTTGTCATCGTTGGCGGCGTGGCCGGCGGCGCGAGCTGCGCGGCGAGGCTCAGAAGGCTCGACGAAACCGCCGAGATCGTATTGCTCGAACGCGGGGAGTATATCTCCTACGCAAACTGCGGGCTGCCCTATCACGTGGGCGACGTGATCAAAGCGCGTCAGGCGCTGCTCCTGCAGACGCCGGAGGCTATGAAAAAGAAATTCCGCGTGGACGTTCGCGTACTCAACGAAGCCGTCTCTATCGATCGTGAAAAGAAGACGGTGCTCGTAAAGCGCGTCGCCACCGGCGAAACCTAGACGGAACCCTCCGACACGCTGGTGCTCTCCACCGGCTCGTCGCCGCTGCGTCCCCCGATTCCCGGCATCGACTCCGAACGCATTCAAACGCTCTGGACGGTGCCGGATACCGACCGCATCCGCGCGATCATCGCCGACCGGCACATCACGAGCGCGGCGGTCATCGGCGGCGGCTTTATCGGCCTCGAGATGGCGGAAAACCTCAAGCACCTTGGCCTCGACGTGAGCATTATCGAAATGCTCGATCAGGTCATGGCGCCCATCGACTTTGAAATGGCGCAGATGCTGCATGAAAGCATCGTCCAAAACGGCGTGCACCTCTACCTGGGCGACGGCGTGGACAAATTCAACGACACCGGCAGCGGCGTGGATATCACCCTTAAGAGCGGCAAGGTCGTCAACGCCGAACTCGTGATTCTCTCCATCGGCGTGCGCCCCAACGGCCAGCTCGCCAAGGACGCTGGCTTAACGGTCAACGCGCGCGGCGGCGTGGTCGTGGATAAACGCCTCGTCACCTCCGACCCGAACATCTACGCCGTGGGCGACATGATCGAGGTCGAGGACTTCAGCTCCAAACAGCCCACCATGATCCCGCTCGCGGGCCCCGCCAACAAGCAGGGACGCATCGCGGCGGATAACATTGCCGGCGGCAACGCGGTCTATAACGGAACGCAGGGCACGGCGATTGCCAAGGTGTTCGACCTGACCGCCGCCAGCACGGGCGAAAACGAAAAGTCGCTCAAAAAGCGCGGCCTCGTGCGCGGCAAGGACTACGAAGCCATCATCATCACCCAGAACTCGCATGCCAGCTATTACCCCGGCGCGGTGCCGATGACCATCAAGATGCTGTTCTCCAAGGACGGCAAGCAGATCTTCGGCGCGCAGATCGTGGGCAGGGACGGCGTGGATAAGCGCATCGACGCAATCGCCGTGGCAACCCGCCTCGGCGCGGGCGTGGAACAGCTCAAGGAGCTGGAGTTTGCGTATGCGCCGCCGTACTCTTCCGCCAAGGACCCGGTCAACATGGCTGGCTTCGTTGCGGAAAACGTGCTGCGCGGCCTCGTCTCCATCGCGCCCTGGGACGCGCTGGAAACAACAGAGAACCTGCAGGTGCTGGACGTCCGCGAGGACGCGGAGGTCATGGCATACGCCGTACCCGGCGCCAAGCACATCCCGCTCGGCCAGCTCCGCGACCGCATCGGCGAGCTCGACAGCGGCAAACCCACCGTGGTCTTCTGCGCCATCGGCGTACGCGCCTACAACGGCGCGCGCATCCTGCGCCAGCACGGGTTCAACACGGTTTCCGTCTATCCCGGCGGCTCGCGCTTTTACCAAACAACTCACTTTAAGGAGGAGACTACCGTGCCTTACACGCAGAACGCGCCCGTTTCGGACAGCGGGCATTCGGATACCCGCAACGTGCCGGTCGCGTCCATGCGGCTCGACTGCAGCGGCATGCAGTGCCCCGGCCCGATCATGAAGGTCTTTGAGACCATGAAGGAAATGAAGGACGGCGACGTCATGGAAGTTTCCGCCAGCGACCCGGGCTTTGCGCGCGATATCGTAGCCTGGACGCGGCGCACGGGCAACACGCTTTTAAGCAACGAGCGGCGCGGCGGCGACTATGTGGCGCTCGTCAAGAAAGGCCTCGCGGGCGGCGCACCGGCGCCGGTTGCGCAGGCGGGCGGCGACGGAAAGACCATCATCGTCTTCTCCGGCGATCTGGACAAGGTGCTGGCGAGCTTTATCATCGCCAACGGCGCTGCCGCCATGGGACGGCATGTAACGATGTTCTTTACCTTCTGGGGATTGAACGTACTCCGAAAGAGCAACCGCCAGAAGGTCGATAAAACCTTCATCGAGGCCATGTTCGGCGGCATGATGCCGCGCGGCGTGAACAAGCTCAAGCTCAGCAAGATGAACATGCTGGGCATGGGCACCGCCATGATGAAGATGATCATGAAGAAGAAGAACGTCGATTCCCTCGAAACGCTCATCAAGAAGGCAATGGCCGCGGGCGTCAAAATCGTAGCCTGCACCATGAGTATGGACGTCATGGGCATCAAGGAGCAGGAATTGATCGACGGTGTGGAACTCGG
This sequence comes from Clostridiaceae bacterium, assembly GCA_039680365.1. Classification (GTDB taxonomy): domain Bacteria; phylum Bacillota; class Clostridia; order Christensenellales; family CAG-138; genus UBA7703. The sequence goes on along the minus strand of JBDKTD010000210.1, from coordinate 20,197 downwards.
CGGCGTGGGCGCCTACCTGGGCGACGCGGAAGAGTCCAACGTCAACCTCTTCATCTAAGCGAATCGTAAGCGTACAGCGCGCCGCGCGGAGTGAAATCCGCGCGGCGCGCTTGTTTTTGTGCGCGGCAATTGCGCGTAAACCGGAACGCCAAAATGCGGTTATTACATTGTAATATTTTTCTGGACATGGGAAAACGGCGGTGTTATACTAGGCTCACATTGCTGAAAAAACGCGTTTCCGCTTCAAAAACGCGTTGCGGCATCAAAGAGGCGTCACGAATGAAACAGCAGACACTCTCGCAAATCGAAGCCAAACTCGGCGCAGTCGGCGTTGCGGTAAAAGCGGACGCTCATACCGATCTGCTCGTGGAAGCGGAGCTTTTGGATATCAGCTTTGGTTCGGGAAAAAAGAAGATTCGTTATGAAGCCGCGATTCTGGCGGACGAAAACGAGCGCACGGTGCGCATGTACGAAAAGACGACCGAGCTCAAAACTGGATGTTCTTTTGGCTTTAGCGGGGAATCGGGCACGCAGAGCGGAAAAATGCTGTTTCGCAAAGTGCTGAGCCTGCAGTACGGGCCGGAAGGCAAAGCGTATGAATACACCTTCGAAATCGGCGCGATCGCAAAAACCGTCAAGCGTGTCGCCGAACAGAACGGCTGGAAGTTCAGAACGGTCATCCTGAAAAAGAAAGCGATGTATTGATCTGCGTTCGGCAGATGAAATGACAACTAGGCCGTGAACATGCGGCTCAGCATACAGGTTCAGCGAAAACCGCAAGGACATACGCGCAGGTAATGCGCGTGTCAGCGGAGCGAAAACAAAACCGGCGGGGGAGCAATCTCCCGCCGGTTTTTCGTTTTTGGCGTATCGGTGGTATCGGTCGAACTGAATAAAAGCGGGCACTTATCTGCAGATAAAAAACTTCTTGACCGGATGGTCAATCGGTGGTACATTCTTCTTGACTACTCGGTCAAGGAGGAAGGCTATGATTCAGGTCAACCATGTTTTTCACGATTACGAGGGCAAGGGCAACTGCGCCGTATCGGACATTTCCTTCACCGTGGAGGGCGGCAGCATCTTCGGCTTTCTTGGCCCGTCCGGGGCGGGAAAGTCCACGATTCAAAACATTATGACGGGATTGCTACCACTGCAGAGAGGAGAGGTGCTCTACGACAATGCGTCCGTGCGCGGGCTGAAAACACGTTTTTTCAACCAGATCGGCGTTTCGTTTGAACAGAGCAACCTCTATTCCTCGCTGACGGGGCTGGAGAATCTCAAGTATTTTGCAGCGCTGTTTTCGGTGCCGACGATAAAGCCCATGGAGCTGCTGGAGCGCGTTGGTCTGCGCGAGGACGCAAATAAGCGCGTTTCCAACTACTCCAAGGGCATGAAACAGCGGCTTACGTTTGCGCGCGCGCTGATCAACAATCCTAAGTACCTCTTTTTGGATGAACCGACCGGCGGGCTCGACCCCAAAACCGCCGTTGGCATCCGTGAACTCATCAACGAGCAGAAGCAGCGCGGCGCGGCGGTATTTTTGACCACCCACAGCATGGACTTGGCGGACGCGCTGAGCGACACGGTTGCTTTTTTATACGGCGGGGTGATCGCCGCCTGCGACACGCCGGAGGCGCTCAAGCGCAAGTACGGCAAGCGAGATGTGCGCGTGCGCTACCGCGAAGGCGGCGAGGAGAAGGAGCGAACGTTCCCGATGGACGACAAAACCGCGCTTTCGGCCTTTCTCACCACGGCGGACGTGGTCAAGCTCCATTCGCAGGAAGCGACGCTGGAGGAGATCTTTCTGCAGGTCACCGGAAAGGAGTTGACGGCGTGAAAAGCATGTTCAGTTCCGCGGCGCAGGACTTCAAGCGCCTGCTGACCAACGCGCTGTTCTGGGTGCTCACGGGAACGCTTGTGGTCATCGTGCTGGTGGTTGACCTTGCGCTGCCAAAAGAGCTGGCGCAGCAGGAATACCGGCTGCTTACCTACAACGCGCCCGCTGCAATGGCGGAGGGAGAAGCGGCGGAGAGCTTTGACGCGCTCAAACAGGCTGTGCGGCAGGGCGACGCGCTTGGCATTTCGTTTGGGGGAGACGGCGTTACCATCGTCCACCCCGGCTACTCGCAAAAAACGCTCAACGCCATCATTCTGGAGCTTTCCGGCATACAGAGCGCGCCCGTGAAAACGCAGCTTCTGGAAGCGGACGCCAAGGAGATTCCCTTTAACCTTCGACTGTCGCCCGTTTTCATCTGCTTTGAAGCGCTTATGACGGGTTTTATCCTGGGCGGCGCGCTGATGCTGGCAGAGAAACAGGATGGCACGGTAAAAGCGCTGCGCATTTCTCCGTTCGGCGCGGGGCGCTACGTCGTATCCAAAACGCTGCTGTTTTCGCTGATCGGCACGCTTTACGCTACGCTCATCTGCGTGTTGACGGTCGGGTTTCAAATCAACTGGGGATTGTTTCTGCCGCTCTCGTTTTTCGGCACGGCGGTGTTTACCATGATCGGGCTGGCATATACCACGCCGTTTCACGATATGAGCGGATGGTTTTTCTCCATGGTGGTTCTGCTGAGCATAAACATGCTGCCGATCATCAGCTATACGTCCCCGTCGTTTGCGCCGTTCTGGATGAAGCTGATTCCATCGTATCCCATACTGATGGCATACCGCAGCGCGATCTTCGGAGGAACGGTTGAGCTCGGGTATACCGTGCTTGCCATCGGCGGATGGACACTCGTTTCCTATGCGCTGGCGCATGTGTTTGTGCAGAGCAAACACCTCAGGGGGGTGAAAGCATGAAAATGCTGATTGCTTCGATCGGCAGGGAGTTCAAGCTGATCTTCCGCAACGGAATCTCTATCTTTATGGTTGCAGCGCCCGCCATCCTCGCGTTCGTGTTCATTCTGGTATTCGGCGCGGTCAACGAATCGACGCTCCGGCTCGCCGTGGACAAAACGGTGAGCCCGCAGGAGCAGTCCCGGCTCGAGCAAATTGCGGATGTGGAGCGCTTTGACGACTCCGCCCGCATGGAAGCGCGCATCCGCGCGACCGACGCGGTGGCCGGCGTCACGATGGAACAGGGAGAGGCGCGGGTGCTCTTTGAAGGCAACGAAGGCGAATCGTTTATCAGCGGCACGAGCAAGCTGGTAGGGCTTGCGCTTTCCGCGCCGGAAACGCTCCCCGCTTACCGGAGCGAACCCGTGGAAGTCAAGGGCGGAATGGCGTATAATCTCTCCATGATCGGCATGCTGCTCATGTCGCTCTTTATCGGCGGGGCGACGGTTGGGCTTTCGATTGTGGACGAACGGGAGAGCGGCATAATCCGCGCGGTTGCGGTCAGTCCGATGCGGCTTTGGGGTTTTATCGCCTCCAAGCTTCTGCCCGCGCTGCTGCTGGGGCTGATCGGGATTTCCGCCGCGGCGCTCATCATTGGCAAAGCGAGCCTGCTGCCGTGGTATTTACTGCTGACGGCTGCCAGCATATTCGTTTCCGGCTTGATGACGTTCGCCATCGGATCGTTTGCCGGCAATCAGGTTGCGGCAATCGGCGTGCTGAAACTGCTGGTGCCGATCGGTATGATTTTGCCGATCTCGGCGGTGTTTGTCGCGGAACAATGGCAGTTTTTCTACTATATTCTGCCAATGTACTGGCAGTACCGGGCGCTCAACGCAATCCTGACCAACACAAGCGCCTTCTGGCCGACGCTGCTGACGCTTCTGGTGAGCATTCCCTGGTTTTTCGCGGCGGTTTGGCTTTTTGCGAAAAAAGTAAAATTCAGAGTGGGGAGGTGAAGAAGAATGGCATGGTATTGGTGGGCTTTAATCGTGGTCGGCGTAATCGCCATTGTGGCGCTGAAGGTCGTGTTCGTACCGAAATACTTTAAAAAACAGCGTGAAAAGAAAGCGAACCGCGAACGCATGGAGGATGAGGACTGATGAGAGGCGCGAGAACCCTTAAGTGGATGGCGGACGGAGGCGTCAACCCGCTGGATCAGTCGCCCGCACTGTATGAAGCGACGCTGACGGAGTTTGCCGAGCATTCGTTTCGGGACGCTTCGCTCAACGATATTCTCAAAACGGCGGGAATGAACAAGGGGAGCTTCTATTATCGGTTTGAAGATAAAATGGAGCTGTATCTCTCGCTTCTTTACCGTGTGGGCATGGAGAAACTCAAGCTGTTCGAGGAATCCGGTGTTTCCGCAACCTCCGGCGGGTTTTTCGAGGAGTTTCGAAACATGGCGATTCTCGGGCTGAAGCTCGCGAAAAAGGATGTGCGCTTTACCGCGTTTTCGCGGCGCATTCTGGAGGAAGCGCCCGCTGTGCGGGAGGAGATAACGGCCTGCTTTGGCAACCTCAGCGGAACGCTTTTAGCCGACATGGTCGAGCGCGCAAAGGCTTCCGGCGAGTTCAGCGCAGATTTATCTACGGAAACGGCGGTGTTTGTGATTGAAACCCTGCTCAACCATATGGACGCGCTGATTCCGGCGGAGTGGGACGACGCGAGCGTGCTTGCCGCAGTGGATCGTTTGTTGGACGTTGTGCGTAACGGCGTTGGCGCAAAGTCCTGAACGAGAGCGTTCTTCATTTTGCGGCGTTCCGGATGCTTCCAGACCATGGAGCATCCGGTTTTTTTATAGGAGCAAAGCTTTGCGCCGTATGCCGTCCTTTGCTTGACAGCAGCCAAGCGGAGACATACTATTTGAGAAAAGAACGCAAAACAGAATTCGAACAAGCGGGGTCAGCCGATGAAGAAGTTTGTATTAGCGCCGGATTCGTTTAAGGGCAGCCTTTCGGCAAACGAAATCTGCGAAATCTGGAGCGGGGCGATTCAAGCGCACCTTCCGGAAGCGGAGATCGTCCGCTTTCCCGTCGCGGACGGCGGGGAAGGACTCGTGGACGCGTTTTTGCGCGTCTGCGGCGGCGAGCGGTTTACCGCGACGGTGCAAAACCCGCTGGGTGAACCCGTTCAGGCGGCGTACGGAATTTTACCCAACGGTTCCGCGGTTATCGAGATGGCTTCGGCGGCGGGGCTGCCGATGATTGCCGAGCGGAAGAGTCCGCTGATCGCCTCAACTTATGGCGTGGGCCAGCTGCTCTTGCATGCCGAAGCGCGCGGGGTAAGGCAGGTTATCCTCGGCCTTGGCGGCAGCGCCACGAACGACTGCGGCGTCGGTATGGCCGGCGCGCTGGGGTACGAGTTTTACGACGCGGCGGGGGACAAGGTTGAGCCGCTGGCAAATAATATGCAGAAGATTGTGCGGATTCTTCCGCCCGCGCGGAAGCCCGCGCTCAGCGTAATCGCCGCGTGCGACGTGGATAACCCGCTCTACGGCCCGAATGGAGCGACTTATACCTACGGCGCGCAGAAGGGCGCGACCCCCGAGATGCAGGCGGAGCTCGACGCGGGGTTAATCAACATGGCGCGCGTAATTGAGCGCGATCTTGGCGTGCGCGTTGCGGAAGTCCCGGGCGCGGGCGCGGCGGGCGGGCTTGGCGCGGGCGTGCTGGCGTTTTTGGGCGGGAGGCTAGTGCCGGGCATCGAACTGCTGCTCGACGAAGCGGGCTTTGACGAAATGCTGGAAGGCGCGGATCTGGTGTTTACCGGCGAAGGGCGTATCGACTGGCAGAGCGCGCGCGGCAAGGTGCCGGTTGGCGTTTCCCGCCGCGCAAAAAAGAGGGGCATTCCCTGCGTCGCGCTCTGCGGTTCCATCGGCCAGGGCGCGGAAGCGGTGTATGATGAGGGAATTACCGCGATATTCACTTCCGTCAACCGCGCGGCGACGTTCGAGGAGATCAAACAGACTGCCGGAGAGGATATGCGCCTTTTAATAGACGCGACAATCCGGCTGCTGCTGGCAAAATAGAGACTTGCACAAAATAAACGAACCGACTGAGAAAATCAGTACGGTTCGTTTTTGCTTACGGCGGCAGGCAGGTTTACCGCAAAGGGATCATAACGGAATATGCGCAGTTATATGTGTCTTCGAGCAGACCCTTTAGCAGGGAAACGGTGACTAAGTATCCTTTTCCGTTCCAAAAACACACATAAGGTGCCAGATCATCGCTTGTTTTCCGGTTATCGTTAATCTGGTTCGGTTTTCCAAAGGAAGCCTCGACTTCCGCATAGAGCTTGTCAAAAGCCGCTTGCGCACCCTCTTCCGGCAGGGTCGCCGTCCAGCTGACCTGTACAACGGTCTGCTTTTCGGGATTGAACTGGAAGGCGAGGAAACCCCCTATGCCCGCGTAGTCGCGTTTGCCGGAAAGAAACCTAAGATAGGTGTTTGTCCGGTCGTACTGTTTTTCTAGTCCCGGCTCAAGCTGCAGAACGGTATCGACGGTATCGCCGAGCCAAACTTCCGTTACGGGCTTGTCCTTGGGAACGCCGCAGCCGAACAGGCTCAAGCAGGCCAGCGCCGCGGCAAGGGCACAGAATACACTTCGCTTCATACCGAATCCTTCCTCCGTATCGCTTTAGTGATTTCATTTTACTTTCCTTAACAGGGGAAGTGGTGTGCTGTCAGCATACGGATATCTGTATCTTAAATCTCCAGTCTAGCCAACGGGGTTACGACGCAGACAACAGGCTAACCGCACTTGCGGCACGGCCGGGTACGTGGATTCCGTTCTTCCGTAACAGTCCGCCATATGGTATAATCGCCTTATTAAAGCATACGGAGGACGCACTATGGCAAACGTCGTTTGGAAGGATCGAAAGCGCATCATTTTCGGGCTGCCGTGGACGTTTACGCGGTATTCCCTGACGGAGGAAAAACTGACTGTCGACACCGGGTTTTTAAGCCGCAAGGAAGAGGAAATCCGCCTCTACCGTGTTCTGGATATCACGCTTCTGCGCCCCCTCCACCAGCGCATCTGGGGGCTTGGTACGGTGCGCCTGCGCACGGCGGACAAGTCCACGCCGGAAATCGATATCAAGCGCATCAAGAAGGCCAAGGACTTTAAGGAGATGCTCTCCGACATGGTTGAAAAAGAGCGGGACGAAAAGCGCATCGCTGCGCGCGAATTCATGGGCGCGGATATGGACGACGACGACAACAACATGAACTAAAAAACATATCTACCGCCGCGGCAAAAGGGTTTCATGCGGCGGGGTGAGCGGGAAATAACAATCTACCGTTCGCCCCGCCGTTTTACATGCGGCACATCCGCTCAGTTTTTGCGGGCGGCACCCGAAGCAACTGCACAAACCGGCAAATCAAGCGATTTACATTTCATCAACTGCTGTTTACAAACATACATCTGTAAAACATCTTGTCTGGAAGAGACGATATGCTATAATAACAAAATATACTATATATCAAATCCGGATGGGCGATTCGCGTACCCGCCGCCGGAGTCTCATTGGCACAATCAACAAGTTGGGAATGGAACGAAGGGAGAATTCGAATGGAATTCAATGCAAACAGCGGGTTTATGTACCTGCTGGTATCCGTCGTCATTGCGTTCGTGATTCTGCAGTCCGTGGTGTTTCTCATCAAGGCATGGACGCACGGAAAAGAGATCGGCATGGACGTCAGCGTGCTCAAAAAGGCCGCGGGCTCGGCGGCGGTGTTCACGATCGCCCCGGCGGTGGCGATTTTGCTCGGGGTTATCGCGCTGTCCAAGTCGCTTGGCTTTCCGCTGCCTTGGCTGCGGCTCTCGGTTATCGGCGCGCTGACCTACGAAACCACGGCCGCCGCGAGCGCGGCAAACGCGCTTGGCACGTCGCTGGCCAACCCGATTACCGATCCAAAGATCTTTTCCTCCATCGTGTGGGTCATGACGCTCGGCATTATCCCCGGCCTCGTGCTGGTGCCCGCGTTCGGCAAAAAGATTGAAGACGGCCTGATCAAAATTAAAACCAAGGATCAGAAATGGGGCGAAATCTTCATGGCGGGGCTTTTTCTCGGCATGATTTCCGCCTTCCTCGGCGTCGTGTTTGCGCATATCGGCGAGGGGCTGACGGGGTGGATTCCCGTGTTCGTTCTTCTTGCAAGCGCGGTGCTGATGCTGCTATGCGGGCTTATCCGTAAGCTGTTCAACGCAAAGTGGATCGAAGAGTACGCGCTGCCGATCAGCCTGCTGGGCGGCATGGCGCTCTCGATTCCGATTACGACGCTCGTGCAGTCGATCGCAGGGTAAGGAGGAGAAGCATATGAAGAATGAAATGACCTACCGCGACAGCGTGCACCGCATGGGCCGCGTCTGGATTCTTGGCGCGCTGGCGCTGATGATTGCCGTACCCGTTGGAATTTGCGTTTACTACAGCGCATGGCCGCCGTTTGCCGGCGTGCTGGCGGGCTTTTTAAGCGTGGCTCCGATCTTCTGGACGGTTGGCGTTATCGAAGTGCTCACCTATGTGCCCATGCTTGGTACCGGCGGCTCCTACGTCGGGTTTGTCACCGGCAACCTCTCCAACCTCAAGGTGCCCTGTGCGCTCAACGCCATGGAACGCGCCAACCTCAAGGCGGGCACCGAGGAGGGCGAAGTGGTTTCCACAATCGCCATCTCCACGAGCGCAATCGTCACCACCATCATTATCGCTTTGGGCGTGCTTTTGCTGGCGCAGATTCGGCCGATTATCGAAAGCCCTGTTCTGCAGCCCGCGTTCGATAACATCCTGCCCGCGCTGTTCGGCGCGCTCGCGGTGGTGTTCGTTTCGCGAAATTGGAAGATTGCCGTAGCTCCTATGGTGTTTATGATCGCGCTGTTCATCCTTGTGCCTTCGCTTGCCAGCAAGGTTGGCATCCTCGTGCCGGTCGGCGCGCTGATTGCCATCGGCGTCGGGCGCATCCTCTATAAAAAAGGCCTGCTCACGGAAAAGCCGAAACACACCGAAAAAGCGGAACCGACAAAGCCGTAACAGGCGTAAACAAGGTAAAAAATCGCGGAAAGCGGCGCAATTTACCGCGCCGTTTTCTGCCTGCAGTAGTATACTGTACGGGAAAGCAAATCGCAGACTCCCATTTCTACGGGGAGCGGGACAGGAGGAAAATCATCCATGACGTATGTTTGGCTGGCACTGGCCGCGCTGGTTGTGCTGTTTTTTGCGGTCGTGCTGATTCGCGCGCTGCTCTTTCAACCCAAAACGGGCAAACAGGGCGCGCCGACCGAGGCGGTTGTTGACGAGCAGAAGGCGATTGACGACCTCGGCGAGATGATCCGCTGTAAAACGGTTTCGTCTTATGACGAGAGCAAGATCGACTGGGCGGAGTTTAAAAAATTCCGCGCCCTGCTCAAAAAACTGTATCCCACCGTGTTCAAAAAATGCGGCTATGAAGAGATCGGCAAAACCGGCGTGCTCTTCAGTCTAAAAGGTAAGAGCGCGGAAAAGCCCGCCGTGTTCATGGCGCATTACGACGTGGTGCCCGTCAACGAGGAAGGCTGGGCAAAGCCCGCGTTCGAAGGCGTCATCGAAGACGGCGTCCTCTGGGGGCGCGGTACGCTGGATACCAAGTGCACGCTGCTCGGCGTGCTGGAGTCCGCGGAACTGCTCCTGCAGCAGGGGTTCGTGCCGGAAAACGACATGTATTTTGCGTTTGCGGGCGACGAGGAAGTCGCAGGTAGTGCGCAGCCGGAAATCGTTGAAACGCTCCGCAGCCGCGGCGTCGTCCCCGCCATCGTGGTGGACGAAGGCGGCGCGGTGGTGGAAGGCATCTTCCCCGGCGTCAAGGAACCCTGCGCGCTGATCGGCATTGCGGAAAAAGGTCTGATGGACGCACAGTTCGTCATTGAAGGAGCGGGCGGGCACGCTTCCGCGCCGCCGCCGCATACGGGGCTCGGCCGCATTGCGCGCGCCGTCTGCAGCGTGGAAAACAAGCCGTTTCCCCGCGTGCTGACCAAACCGATTTCCGAAATGTTCGATACACTGGGGCGGAGTTCGACATTCCTCTACCGCATAATCTTTGCCAACCTCTGGTGCTTCCTGCCGCTATTGGACGCGCTCTGCAAAAAGACCGGCGGCGAGCTCAACGCCATGATGCGCACCACCTGCGCGTTTACCATGGCCGAAGGCAGCAAGACGTCCAACGTGCTTCCGCCGCGCGTCTCCGTTGTGGCAAACCTGCGGCTCATCTCCGGCACAACCCGCGAACAGACGCTCGATATGCTGCGCGAGCGCGTGGAGGATAAGGACATCAAGGTCTCCATGCTGCACGGTATGGACCCCTGTAAGTGCTCCGAAACGCAAGGTTACGGCTGGGAAAAGCTCAAGTCCGCCATCGCCGAAACCTGGCCGGAAGCGCTGATTTCGCCGTACCTGATGATTGCGGCTTCCGACTCGCGCCACTACTGCGCGATTTCGGATAATGTCTACCGTTTCTCCGCAATGGCGCTCACCAAGGAAGAGCGCGGGTATATCCACGCGCATAACGAGCGGATCCCGCTGGACAAGATCGTCAAGACCGTCCAGTTCTACGTTCGCCTGATGCGTTCGCTGTAAGACAAAGCATAACAAAAAAACGCGTTCCGAAAGGAGCGCGTTTTGTGTTTGCGTGTTATTTTTATGGATGCAAATTCGATTATTCCGTTGCAATGAGCACGGCGCGGCAAGGCGCGCCTTCCGCACCGGCAATCTTAAGCGGAGCGGCGGAGAGCGTATACCGTCCGTCCGGCACGCTGCGCAGGTCAAGGTTTTCGAGCAGCACAATGCCGTAGCCCAACAGCGCCGTATGTGCCGAGAGTTCGTCCGAATACGTGCCGACGGACTGGCAGTCCGTACCGAGCAGGATGAGACCCTGATTGTAGAGGTAGCCGATGGCGCTTTCGGTGAGTTCGCCCTTTCCGTGCAGCAAAATGCGCGGGGCAAACGGTCGCTTCATGAAATACATGGAGTCCAGCGACGTTTTCGGCACCGTGAGCACCACGCATTCGCCAACGAACACGTCCGCGGGAATCGACGCGATGTCCCTGCCTTTTTCAATAAAGTGCAGCGGCGCGTCCACGTGCGTCGCCGCATGCGTGCTGGTTTCGAGCCGGGAGAGGTTGTATTTTTCCCCGTCCTTCATGCGGTGCACCGCTTTTAAGGCGGGCGGATCGTCGCCGGGGTACGGCGGCGTTTTCAGAAGTTCGCGGGAGATATCGTAAATTTTCATGCGTTCCGTTCCTGTCTGTTTTTAGGGGAGACAAGCCCCATTATACGTGTCCGTGTGCAAAAACGCAAATCTTGACATCATTATGCTGGGATAAGGTATTCCAAAGGGCTTGCCCCTTGGCGGGTGCACGAGGGCGGAGCCCTCGAAAAAAGAGACGAAGAAAAGTACCCGCCGGGAGGCGGGTACTTGTTTAGCCGTTATTCGTTTCGGATGGCAGCCAATGGCGAGAGCTTCATGGCGCGCAGCGCCGGATATAACCCCGCCGCCAGCGCAACGATGATGGAAAAGCCGACCGCGCCAAAGGCCAGATACGCGGGGATGATGCTTCGCAGCCCCGAACTCGCCAGCAGCTGATTGAGCAGCGCGCCGACGCCTATACTCAGCACCAGTCCGAGCGCTCCGCCGAACAGCCCGATATACGCGCTCTCGGTGAGGAACAGACCAGCGATGTTGTCGATGCGGCAGCCGAGCACCTTGATGATGCCAATCTCCTTGGTGCGTTCAAAGATGCTCATCATCATCGTGTTCATGATTCCGATGGCGGCAACCAGCAGCGCGACCCCGCCGATGGCGCCGAGCAGGTACTGGACGTTCTTTGTGCTCTCCTCGGCCATCTCCACCGCGTCCTGAAGGCTGTAGGTGCCGTAGCCCATATCCTCGATCGCCTTCTTTACGGTTTTAACGTCTTCGATTGCCTTGCACTTGACCAGGACGGTGTCGTACTTGGAGCTGTCGAAACTCGTATAGTCCTTGTTGGCCTTGGCGAGCTTGACGAGCTGATCCATATCCATCAGGCAGTAATACGAAAAGTCGTTGTTGCCTTCGCTCATGATGCCGGTGACTTTTACTTTGTAGTAACTGCCCAGCGGTTTTTTGTCCGGGTTATCGCCGCTGCTGTAATCCATCTGGTTTTGATAGATATTGCGGTAATCGAACGTCAGCTGTATGCGCGAGGAAGTGGTGATGCGCGGGTTGCCTTTGCTGTCCACCGCCTGACGGTAGTTGTCCGGGTCGTAGAACCCGCTGAGCGTCCATGCGCCCATGACCATATTGTAGGTCGTTGTGCCGCCGCCGCTCGGGATTTCGCCTTCGCTGAGCTCAATGCCGAAATCCGCGGCGTCCTGTTTCGTGATGCCAAGAATGGTAACATCCATGGCATAGCGGCCGCTCTTGAGCATACCGTAGGTCGTGACCAGCGGCATAACGCTCTGGACGCCCTCGAGTTTCTTCATAGCGGTGACCGCTTTTTTGTTCAGCACCGTCTGACGGGACGTTCCGCCGCCGTTTCCGTTTTGCACATAGGAATAGGAATTGACGCGGATGGTGGTCAGGCTGCCGGTTCCGGCAAAACTCTCGATGGTCGCCTGCTTGATGCCGATGCCGAGGGAGACCATTACGACAATGGACGCCACGCCGATGACCATGCCCAGCACGGTTAAAAACGCCCGCATTTTTCGCCGCCACAGGTTAAGAAACGCTGTGGACAGAATATCTCTGATGCTCATTTATCCTCCAAGTGCTTGAGTTCACCCGCCGTTGCCGGCAGTGCGTCAGATATCCTCATCCTCAAGCGAGCGTTCGCGTTTTTTCTTGACCCGCACGATGACAACCGCTGCAACGCCGACGACCGCAACGGCGATCAGCGCAATCCAGTACCAGGCAAGGCCGCTGCTGACGGGTGCGTTTTCGGGTTGATCCGCCGGAATGACGGCGTTGGAGCCGGAAACGTAGATGCTTGTGCTGCCGTCGCCGTTATCCGCGTTAACCTGCATTTTCAGGGGAACGAGTTCCTCGGTTTGGTTGCCGTAGACGTCCTCGTAGGTCACGCGGAGGTTGGCGGTAATCTCGCCGCCGACCAGCGGGGTGATGGAAAGATCTGCGCGCATGGTGCTGCCGCTCGTGACGTTGCCGCCAAAGTAGGACTCTTCCAGCTTCATGTTGGTGTTGTCCTCGAGATCGACCATGCAGTTGTACAGCGGCGATTTGCCGAGGTTATAGACCGTCAGCCCGACAGAGACCGTGCCGCCGACCCAGGGATCGTCGTAGACGACCGGATCGTTGATGCGCACGCGCGCCTTCTGCTGTACCGGCACGCTGACGGAAGCGGTTTCCTCGAACTCCTGACGGTTGCGCGTTCCTTCATAGGTGAGCTTTACGGTCAGAAGCTGGGATTTTGCTTCCGCGTCCGGCGCAATCTGGAGCTTAATGGAGAAGGCGTACGCATCGCTCTTATCGATCGTGCCGATAAAGATGCTGCTGCTGCCGCCCGGCGCGGGCAGGATTGCACCGGCTTCGTTGGAGTAGTCGAGCTGCAGGTTCGTAATGGCTTCCCGCTCGGAGGTGTTGGAAACGACCAGCCGGAGGGTCACGGTGTCGCCCGCGTAGATGGGGCTTTCCACAAAGCTGTAGGATTCCAAAATGACCTTCGGCTTGCTCTTGTAGCCGCTGCCGCCGCCGCCCGAGGGGGAGGACTTTTCGTTGACGTAGACGTAAACGTTGACCGTATCCGTCAGATTGCTGGATCCGTCCGAGTAGCTGACCTTGAACGGCAGGGTGTATCCGCCGGTCGGGGTGGACGCGGCAACTTTACAAGAAAGCTTAAAGTACGCGCGTTCACCCTGCGCCAGCGCCTTGCCATCCCAGGAAACGAGTTTGCTGTCCGTTGCGTTCCACATCTGGAATGCGCCTGCGGACAGAGTTTTTACCGTTGCGTCGGTGGGCTTATCGAACGGGTAGACTTTAACGTCGTCTGCAACATCCAGCGTGCACGCCAGACCCGTTGCGCTTGCAAGGTCTTTGTTCAGGATCGGCACATAGACGGTCATCGTATCGCCCGGGGCGGCGGTCGCCGTTTGGAGGTACGATTTTTCCGTGTCGTCCGTCACGTCGGAGAAGAGCACGATGTGCCCGGCGTCGCCTTCCGCCAGCGCGGCGGCGGGCAGGAGTACAAGCGCCATCATCAGCGCGAGCGCGAACGCCAGAATGCGGGTCTTGCCAAATTTAAGCATCTTTTTTTACCTCAGTTTTCCGAATTTCCGGTTCGTTTGTTGCTTCGTGGTTGGTTCTGTTTTCAATATCGGTGATTCTTCCGTCGAGCAGACGGATAATCTTATCGCCAAAGTCCGCAATATGCGGATCGTGCGTTACCATGACGAGCGTCTTCTTCTGCTCGCGCAGGATGTCGATAATCACGCGCATGACCTCGTCGCTCGTGTTGGAGTCGAGGTTGCCGGTCGGCTCGTCGGCAAAGACGATCTGCGGATTGGTCACGAGCGCGCGCGCAATGCCGACGCGCTGCTGCTGACCGCCGGAAAGCTCGCTGGGTTTGTGCTTCATATGCGTCTTGAGCCCGACGATATCCAGCATCTTTGCCGCGCGCTTCATGCGGACGTCCGTCGGCACGCCGCGAAACGACAGCGGCAGGGCTACGTTTTCCAGCGCCGTGTAGTACGGCATAAGGTTGAACGACTGGAAGATGAACCCGATATGCCTCTGGCGGAACAGAATCAGTTCGCCCTGCGTCATGCGCTCGAGATGTTTGCCCGCGATGACGATTTCGCCCGCCGTTACTTTTTCCAGCCCGGCCAGGACGTTGAGCAGCGTGGACTTGCCCGAACCGCTGCGCCCGATGATTGAGCAGATATCGCCCTCTTCAATTTGCAAATCGGCGCCGCGCAGCGCGTTTACCGTCACGGTACCGATATGGTAGTCCTTTTTGACGCTGCGAACGTCGATCAGCGCGTTTTCCTGCATGATCCCTCCAAAACAGCCATTGCGTACAAGTGTATTACTCGTACTAATACGCATGTATCTTACTCTTGTTTCCGTGTTCTGTCAATGACGTTTCAGGCGCAAATGAAAACATCGTTAAACAAATATGTTACTTCTTGCTCTTAATTGCAACGACCGGCAGCGTGACCCGCGGCGGCGCGGCGGAGTTACGGAAGCAGAGGAAAAGCGTTTTTACAAAACGGCGCGCCTAGCGCTGTTGTTTTCGGCGGAAATAACGTTGCGCAAGCTATATATATCTGATAGGATAGAGGAAATCTTCGCGCAGGAACGCGAAACGAGCGAAAATCAAGCGAGGCGTCATCATGCAAAAAACGTACGGGTTCGATACTCTTCAGCTGCACGCGGGCTGGCGCGGGGATTCCGCGACCGGCGCGCATACCGTGCCGCTGTATCAAACGAGCGCGTATTTATTCGAAAGCGCGGAGGACGCCGCCGCCCAGTTTACCGGCGAAGTGCCGGGCAGCATCTATACCCGCATTGCAAATCCCACCGTCGCCGTTTTGGAAGAGCGCATCCGCGCGCTGGAAAACGGGCAGGCGACCGTTTGCTTTGCTTCCGGTATGGCGGCGCTGCTGGCGCTTGTGCTTACGCTCTGCGAGCCGGGGGACGAACTCGTAGCCCTGTCCTCGCTCTACGGCGGGAGCTACGCGCTACTGTTCGACCAGCTGGAGCACCGCTATGGCGTGGTTGCCAGGCGCGTCGATCCGGAGGATTTGACGGGGCTTTCCGGTGCGATTACCGAAAAAACGCGCCTCGTCTACTTTGAATCCATCGCAAACCCCCTTGCCAACATTCCGGATATCGAGGCGATTGTCGCAGCTGCGCACGACGCGGGTGTTCCCGTTGCCTGCGACAATACGTTCGGCACGCCCTATCTCTTCGACGCGGCGGCAAACGGCGTCGATTTTACCCTGCACTCCACAACAAAGTATTTCTGCGGAAACGGAACCAGCATCGGCGGCGCGGTCACCGATCTCGGTACGTTTTCGCTTTCCGGTTCCCCGCGTTTTCCGCAGTTCAACCTGCCGGACGCGGCGCACCATAACCGCATTTATGCCGACATGGACAAGGGCGCGTTCTCCGCGCGCATGCGGGACTATTACCTGCATGACGCGGGGTTCTGCATGTCCCCGTTCAACGCATACCTCACTCTGCTCGGCATGCAGACGCTTTCGCTTCGAATGCGTAAGCACGTCGAAAATGCGGATGCGGTTGCGAAGTTTCTCGTTAAAAATCCCGCGGTCGAGCAGGTGAACTATGCAAGACTGCCGGAGAGTCCGTATTTCGAACGTGCAAAGCGCTATTTCCCCAAGGGCGTCGGCGGCATTTTCACCTTCCGCATCAAAGGGGGCCTTGCGGCCGGGCGGCGGTTCATCAACGCGCTCAAGCTCTTTTCGCTGGTAGCCAACGTTGGCGACGCGCGCTCGCTCGTCGTCCACCCCGCGAGCACCACGCACTCGCCCCTCTCGCCGGAAGACCTTGAAAAATGCGGCATTTCGCCCGACCTCGTCCGGCTCTCGATTGGCATTGAGGATAAGGAAGACCTCCTCGCCGATCTGGAGCAGGCGCTCGGCGCATCCCAGATCGACTGATCGTAAACGGATCGTTTTCTGCGGGAGCGCCGGCACAAAGCGGGCGCTCTTTTGCGCCCGTGAGCACAACAGCAGTTCAGAAAGTGAAGGATAAACCATATGCCAATTAAAATACCGGATGGCCTCCCCGCGGGAGAAGCCCTCGCCGAGGAAAATATTTTCGTTATGCCGCAGCACCGCGCGGCTGCCCAGGATATCCGCCCGCTGCGCATTGCCATTATGAACCTTATGCCCACCAAACAGGCAACGGAAATGCAGTTGCTGCGCATGCTCGCAAACACGCCGCTTCAGGTGGAAGTTACCCTTCTTCGCACCGGCACCTACCAGAGCCAGAACACTTCGCAGGACTATCTGGATTCGTTTTACCGCACGTTTGACGAAGTCAGCGGCGAGCGGTTCGACGGCCTTGTCATCACCGGGGCGCCCGTGGAGAACTACGACTTCAAGGACGTGCAGTATTGGGACGAGCTCGTCCGCTTGATGGACTGGGCGGACAGCAACGTCTTTTCCACGCTTTATATCTGCTGGGCGGCGCAGGCGGGGCTGTATCATTTCTATAACGTAGAGAAATACCCGCTGCAAAAGAAACTCTTCGGCATCTTTCCGCACGTGGTGCTCAACCGCTCGCATAAGCTCGTGCGCGGGTTTGACGAGCAGTTCATGGCGCCGCATTCGCGCCATACGACCATCTATGTGTCGGACGCGGCAAAGATTCGAGACCTCGACATCATCGCAACCTCGCAGGAAGCGGGGCTGTACCTTGCCGCTTCCCACGACGGGCGGCGCGTGTTCGTTACCGGCCACAGCGAGTATGACGCAAAGACGCTGGAGCTGGAGTACCGGCGCGACCTCGCGGCGGGAAAACCGATTCAGATGCCAAAGAACTACTACCCCAACGACGACGATTCCCTCCAGCCGGTGATCACCTGGCGCGCGCACGGAGCGCTGCTGTTTGCCAACTGGCTCAACTACTTTGTGTATCAGGAAACGCCCTACGACGTTTCCGCCATCTCCGCCGTGCGTCACGAGGGGTAAAAGTAAGAAACAACGCGGCTCCCGCAAGGGAGCCGTTGTTTATGGGGTGGCTTTTGGAGGCTTCACCCTCTACTATTGTTTTCTTGGAGGCTTCGCCTCCAAACCTCCGACTTAGGGGTAAACCCCTAAGAACCCCATGCGTTTTGTGATAAAATAATAAGAAATGATTATTGAGGGGAGAATGCGATGCGGCGGCCACTGCCAAAGGCGTATATCGAGCGCATGCGGGACTTGCTTGGCGAGGACGGCCTGAACGCGTACCTTGCGGCGATGCGGCAGCCGCAAAAGCGCGCGCTCAGGGTCAACACGCTCAAAGCAAGCGCGGAGGAATTCCGCGACAAAGCGGACTTTTCGCTCGAACCAGTTGGGCTCGTGCCGGACAGCTTCTTCTTTGACGACGACGTTGCAATCGGCAAGCACCCGCTGCACGCGGCGGGGTTATGCTACGTGCAGGAACCTTCCGCGCAGGTTCCGGCGAGCCTGCTGGACGTCCGCCCCGGCATGACGGTGCTCGACCTCTGCGCCGCCCCCGGCGGAAAAGCCACGCAGCTTGCGGCCTTGATGCAGAATCAGGGTTTGCTCATTGTCAACGAAGCCATTCGTTCCCGAACGGATACGCTTTTAGGCAACCTTGAGCGGCTCGGCGTGGCCAACGCGCTTGTTGTCAGCGCGCGGCCGGACGCGCTGGAGGATCCGCTCTGCGGACTGTTCGACCGCGTTCTGGTGGACGCGCCTTGCTCTGGCGAGGGGATGTTCCGTAAGGACGATGTTGCCATCGGGGTCTGGTCGCCGGAGCACGTTGCTTCCTGCGCGATTCGTCAGTGGTCGATTCTGCACAGCGCGGCGAAGATGCTCAAGCCCGGCGGGCGGCTCGTCTATTCCACCTGCACGTTCTCCAAAGAGGAAAACGAAGATGCCATTCAAACGTTTTTTGAAACGGATTGGGGGTTCAAGCTGATCGAAACCCGGCGGCTCTACCCGCATTCGTCCGTTGGCGAAGGGCAGTTCATGGCCGTGCTGGAGCGGATGGACGGCGAAGCGCCGCCTGCGGAGCAGCTCGTTGAAACGCCGCTGGAGCAGGTACCCGTCTGGGAAGCCTTCTGGCAGGATACGTTTGTTAGAGAAGCGCCGGGCGCATATCCCCTGCACGACGGGCGCGTGTTTCTTCCACCCGCAAAGCTGCCCGAAAAAGCGAACCGGACGCATGCTCTGCGCGCTGGCGTGCTCGCGGGCGAATGGGACAAAAACGCCGGGCGCTTTACCCCCGCGCACGCGCTGGCGATGGCGTATCCCGCGTCCGCGTTTCAGCGGACGGTGCCGCTGGAGGGGCGGGAACTCACCCGCTTCTTCTCCGGCGAAACGGTGCCGTGCGACCCCGCGCTTTCCGGCTGGTGCGCCGTCACTGCGCTGGGCTGGCCCATCGGCTGGGGCAAGGCGGTGCAGGGCGTGCTCAAAAACCACATCCCCAAGGGGTTAAGGTTTTATTCGTAAGGGTTCTCTTCTTTTCTTTCAGAAGAAAAGAAGCAAAAGAAATTTACTCTTTTACTTGAAAAAGCATTAGTAAGTATATAAGGAGATTCTTTTTGTTTCTTTTTCTTTTTAAGAAAAAGAAAAGAGAAAAGAGGAGTTTTATGCTGATTCAGAAAGGCTCTGCAAAATCCTATACCGCGGCGTTTTTCGACCGCGACGGAACCTTGCTCCACGACGACCCCGCCGCGCGGGACGCGCGCAAAGCGATGATTGAGCGCTGGTCGGGCAAACCGCTGGACGCGCCGGACGATCTTTTTCTGCAGGTGCTGGGCGAGCGCCAACTTCTGACGGTAGAAAACGAAATTGCGTTCTGGAAGCAGTACTTTGCCGCGCTTTTGCGCTCGCAGGGGATTGCCGAGCGGGTGGAAGCGCGCGCGGAGGAACTCTTTGACGCGTACTGGCTCAGAGGGCTTGTTGTCTACCCGGAGACCGTCTCCGTGCTGGACTGGTTCTTTGAGCGGGGCTTTCGCATGGGGGTCATCAGCGATACGTTCCCGTCGCTCCCGCTGACCATTGAGGCGGCGGGTTTATCAAAGTATTTCTCCTGCTATGTCTGCTCCGATCAGGTGGGCGTGTTCAAGCCCGACCCGCGCATGTATCAAACCGCGCTGGACGCGCTGGGCGTTCGGGCGGAGGAGAGCCTGTATGTGGACGATTACGATGTGGAAGCGGACGGCGCGCGGGAGATGGGCTTTACGGCGTTTCACATCTGCCGCGACGGAGAACCAAAAGAAAAGTGGGATATTGCGTCGCTGGCGGAGATGGTCGCTTACTTTTCTTGAAAGAAAAGCAAGTAAAAGAAACTAAATGTCTTCTTCTTTTCTTTAGTAAGTAAAGAAGCAAAAGTACTAAACTTCTCTTCTTTTCTTTAAAAAGAAAAGAATCAAAAGAAACTTATTACACATACCATTAAGAAGTCTTTTTGTTTCTTTTTCTTCAGAAAAAGAAAGAGAAATAAGATTAGAAGTTCTTTTTGTTTCTTTTTCTTTTCAAGAAAAAGAAAAGACAGACCTCCAGTTGCGGAAAAAATAGGCTCTCCGTCAATAGTTGGGGTAGAGCAGTAGACTAAGAGAAACAAAGGGAGCTGAGAGCGAGAGCGAACAGCTCCCTTAAACGTTCGTTGTGCAGAGAATACGGATGCGGAAATTACGGAAGC
>JBDKTD010000197.1:0-1981 GCA_039680365.1 Clostridiaceae bacterium | reverse complement strand
TACCCAGACCAGCACTACCTACCGGACGCGGACGTTCGCGTCCTCGGTCACTTCATCAAGGCTATCCAGCCGGAGGCGTAAAATGTATCGCAACAGCAGAACCGGACAGGTTCTTTCGGATGAGGATGTCGACTTCATTGTGAGCGGTTTGGCGGAAAAAGGGTTTATCGGAAGGCCTCGCGAAAACGTGATTCAGGAAGTATTTGGCTCCGGCTTTGAGTACGTCAACGAGCTGGCGGACGAGGTGTTCGATGATACCTACACCGATCAAGATAGCTTTGACGAGTAAGTCAATGCGCCGGATCGTCGGCGGGTATGATCGTATTTATATAGCTGTATAAACGGTGTATATCGCGTATTTTTATAACTACAATTGCATTATTCACGATAATTAAGAATTATTATTGTTATGGCTTGAATATGTAATAGATTGTATACAAACACCAAGATTTTTAGCCCGCCGCAATCCCGCCGCAATCCCGCGTAATTGGCGTTATTTGACAATAGACTTTCTGCGAGGCGGAACTAAAAAAAGCCCTAAAATAGGGCGTTTTCCAAAAAATAACGCGTTATTAAACGTTATGCCAGAAAGCGTGAATTTCACGTAAAACTCGCAAAACAGCAAAAACCCCGAAAAAGTTTGACACCAGTTGCAGTCCACCATATCCCCGATCAGACTGCCAAAATTCGCGATATCTCGGCCTTTTTTCACGTTTTTACCGATCAGTATTATTTTGACACGAGTTGTGGGAAATTACATGCTGCCAACGCGCGGGCTCAGCTCCATCTACGCCAACGAAATGGGCGTTATCATCGCGTTCTAGGCCAAACAGCCACCTAATATACCCGAATTCTATACCGGAGGAAATGCCCCATGAATCCATACGTTCTCACCTGCTGTTCAACCGCCGACCTGCCGCATTCGTATTTTGAACAGCGCAAGATTCCCTATGTCTGTTTCCATTTTTTCTTTGGCGAGGAAGGTTACTCGGACGATCTCGGCCAGAGCATGCCGTTTGAACAGTTTTACGCGCGCATCTCCGCGGGCGCAATGCCCACTACCTCGCTGGTCAACGTGGACGAGTTTATTGCGTTCTTCGAGCCGTTCCTCAAGGAAGGAAAGGATATCCTGCATATTTCGTTCTCTTCCGGTCTTTCCGGAACCTACGGCTCGGCAAAGCTCGCCGCCGCAGACCTGCTGGCAAAGTACCCGGAGCGGTCGATCAAGCTAGTCGACTCCCTCGGCGCTTCCTCCGGCTACGGCCTGCTCTTGGACGCCGTTGCCGACAAGCGGGACGGCGGAGCGACGCTTGAAGAAGCGTACGCCTTTGCTGAGCAGACCAAGCTGCATGTGCACCACTGGTTCTTCTCCGGCGATCTTTCGCATTATAAGCGCGGAGGGCGCATCTCCGCCGCGTCGTTCGTGGTCGGTTCCATGCTGAGCATCATCCCGCTGATGAACATGGACGCGCTGGGGCATTTGACCCCGCGCTACAAGATCATCGGCAAAAAGCGGGTCATCCGCGAAATCGTCCGCGAAATGGAACTCCATGCGAACAAAGGTCTGGCGTACGATCAAAAGTGCTTCCTTTCACACTCCGCCTGCTACGAGGACGCGCGCGCGGTGGCGGACTTGGTTGAGCAGACCTTCCCCCACCTCAGCGGCAAGGTCATGATCAACAGCGTCGGCACCGTGGTGGGTGCGCATACCGGCCCCGGCACGGTCGCGCTCTTCTTCTTTGGCGATCTGCGCGCGGACAAGGTCAAGGCGGACTGAACCGCATCCATATGAAATTCAAAACGGAAGCCGTTGACACGCGCTTCCGTTTTTTTATGCCGTTTCACCCGATTCTTTGGCTCTCCGTCAATAGTTGGGGTAGAGCAGTAGACTAAGAGAAACAAAGGGAGCTGAGAGCGAGAGCGAACAGCTCCCTTAAACGTTCGTTGTGCAGAGAATACGGATGCGGAAATTACGGAAGCT
>JBDKTD010000268.1:0-15036 GCA_039680365.1 Clostridiaceae bacterium | reverse complement strand
AAAGACTGCCCGCGACGGCGGCAAGACCAGACTGTAACCAACGGAGGGAAACATGAGCAATAGTAATACCACCGCCTCTACGGCGGGCACCACCTACAGCAACAAGACGTTTTACGACCGCACGCTGCTCGAGATCGCCAAGACGCGCCTTGTGCACGCCAGCTACGGCCAGAAACGCAGCATTCCCCGCAACTCCGGCAAGCGTGTGGAGTTCCGCCGCTACGAACTCTTTTCGCCGGACGCCAACGCGCTCGTGCTCGAAGAGGGCGTAACCCCCGCAGGCCAGAGCCTTGCCCAGAGCAAGATCGAAGCGGAAGTCAAGCAGTACGGCGCGTACGTGGAAGTGAGCGACCTGCTCGATTTGACCAGCTACGACCCCGTCCTCGGCGAGAGCACGGAACTGCTCGGCGAGCAGCTCGGTACCGTTGTGGAATGGGTCACGCGGGACGCCATGTGCGCGGGCACGAACGTTCAGTATGCCGCCGGAAAGACGAGCCGCCTGCTTTTGACCGCTTCCGACAAGCTGACGGTCACGGAGATTCGCAAGGCCGTCCGCTCGCTCAAAAAGGCGAAAGCGCGCATGTTTAACGCCACCGGCGAAGGCAAGACGAGAAAGCCGCACTTTGTTTGCATCTGCTCGCCGGACGCGACGTTCGATCTGCAGAGCGACTCGCTCTGGCAGGACGTTTCCAAGTACGCGGACGTAGAACAGATCTACTCCGGCGAAATCGGCCGCCTCTTCGGCGTCGTGTTCGTTGAAAGCACCGACGCCAAGGTCTTTACGCAGAGCGTTCTGACCGCGGTCGCTTCCCACAGCGCCAACAGCGCGGTAGTCACCCTGGACGAAATTTCGGACGCGGCCGCGCTGTATCTCGTTTCCAGCGCAAAGATCAAGATCGGCTCGGCGGAATACACCATCGCCTCCTCGAATCAGGCGGCAAAGACGGTTACGCTTTCGGAGGCGGTTGCCAGCGCCATCGACGCGGACACCGTCGTTTACAGCGAGGACGCGGGCGTTCTGGATGCTTCCACCAAGAAGGGCATGGACGTCCACGCGACGCTTGTCTTCGGCGCGGACGCTTACGGCGTGATCGACGTGGACGGCGAAGGATGCCTGCAGACCATCGTCAAGCCCTGCGGCAGCGGCGGAGCTGCCGACCCGCTGGATCAGCGCGCGACGGTTGGCGCGAAAGTCGCCGCCTACACGGCTAAGATTCTCAACAACCTCTGGATCGTGCGCATCGAGCACGGCGTGAGCCTGTAACCGTATCACACAAACAGCGCGGGAGGGCGGACACGCTCTCCCGCAATGTGAACCGGAATAAAAACAGAATTTAGAATAATCTGATTTGGAGGAATCAAACATGCAGTATATTACGGAAGCCGAAATCGACAATATTGCGTCCGATACCGGTAAAGCGCTGGCCGCTGAGCCGAAGGTCACCATCGTCATCCATCCGGAAAGCGGCGAAACCTATTGGGAAGGCGGCATCAACGGCCATTTTTTCCGCATCCGCACCAACGAGAGCGTGGCAGTTCCCCAGAGCCTTGCCGCGCTGATTGCCCAGAGCGCCGCCGTCAAGGTGGAAATCGAGGCGAGAACCCGCGCCTTCCGCAAGAGCGGCGGCAAGAAGGTCTCGTAAGGGGGATGCTGTATGACGCTCAAGGAACTGCTCACCGGCGCGCTGCTCCAGCTCGACCGCGCAACAGACGCGCAGACGCTGGAAGCCTGGCGGGACAAGCTCACACGCAATCTCAACGACGCGATGATCGATCTCACCAGCGAACTGCAGCCGCGCCGGACGGACGAACTGACGCTGACGGACGGCACGCTCAATTTGAGCGCGCTGCCAAGAGCGGTGGTCAAGGTGCTCGCACTCACGCGCGGAAACACGCGTCTGCCCTTTTACTACGGGCTGTCGAGCGACAGGCTGCGCGTGCCCGCCGTGGCGGATGGTCTCGTGCAGGTGACCTACCGCTACATACCGGAACCGCTCCGCATGGACACGGATATTCCCGACCTGCCGGAGTGGTGTCACGGCGCGCTGATTGGCTATGCGGTCGGCCGCGAACGCGCTTCTGGCGACGCCGCGAGCGTGAACGCCGCGCGCGCCTGCTTCGAACTCTACAATGCCGCCAAGCGCTGCATGCGCGCGCACCGCGGCGAGCTGGACGCGTTTACCATCGAAAACCGCATATAGGGAGGCAAAGCATATGTCGCTCAGGCAATACCGGATTCCAATGTTCTACGGCGTGCACCAGGGCGTAACGGAGAACCGCATCAACGAGGGCGAAAGCCCCGACGCCTGCAATATGGACACCGCAGGCGGAAGGCTCAGCGTTGCCAAAGGGTACGTGCGTGAAAGCGAAATTCCGTTTCCCGACCCCGCAGCGGTGCAGCGGCTGTTTGTTTGGAACCGTGCGGAAACAAAGCGCTTCCTCGTTTCCACGGCGGACGGGCTGTTCGTTCTGGATCAGGCGGCGGGGGAGTGGAAAAAGCTGTATGCCTTCAGCCCCGCGAACAGCGAAAAACGCTGCGACTTTCAGGTGCTGAAGATTGCGAACACGGAGTACCTCGTTGCCGCAAGCGGAGGATGCCAAATGGCAAAGTGGGACGGGGTTTCCGCGACTGCGACGACCTTTGGCAGCGCGGAAGGGCTTTCGAACCTTCCGGTGAACTTTTCGGAGCTTTATTACTCACGGCTGTTTGCCGCGGGGGATGCGAATAACCCCGGTCGACTCTACTACTCGCAGGCGCCGGGCGACACGCGCACGCTGGAAAACTGGGCAAGCGCTGCCGAAAGCGAAAATGCGGGCGGCGGCCATGTGGAAATCGGCGCGGACTCCGACCCGATCACCGGGCTGTTTGCGCTGAGTAACCAGCTCCTGATCTTCAAGCGGGATTCCCTCTACCGGCTTTTGGGCGATCGCCCGGGTAACTACCGCATCCTTCCGGTCAGCGGCTCGGTTCAGCTGCCGAGCCACACCGCCTGCGCGCGCAGCGGAGACGTAGTGTACTTCATGACCGAGGTAGGAATGTACTACTACGACGGCCAGAACGCCTGCCGCAAGGCGGACGCGGAGAAAGTGGCGGGGTTCTTAAGCGGCGTCGATCTCTCCGCCTGCGACGCGGCGGCCTGCCGGGACAAGCTCTACTTTGCCGTTTCGGAAAACGTAAACTCCGGCGCAAACGACGCTGTGCTGGTTTACGACCTTTCGAGAGGGACTTATATGGTGCGCAGAGGGTTTCTCGCGCGCGGGCTCTGCGCCTCGGGAAAGACGCTGTACCTTGTGGACGGGGGCGGTTGCGTCTGCCGCTTTGAGGAAGGCGAAACTTACGGCGGAAGCCGCATCGACGCCTACTGGAAAACGCCCATGACCGACCTCGACTCCAAAGCCGTTACAAAACGCCTCGAAGAACTGTTTTTGCGTGGAACGGGCGGCATCCTTTCACTGGAGGCGGTAACGGAGGGCGGAACGGTGTATAACGAACGCCTGATGCCGGGTTCCGGCGAAAACATACTGGAACTGCTGCTCACCGGGGACGGACGCGCCTTCCAGCTGGTCTTTCGAAACGTTAACGGCTCGCACTTCAACATCGATGGCGGGGTGGAACTGCTTATGGACGTCCAGCGGCGGATACTCTAGGAAAGGAGAAACGGAACATGGCATATGAAAGCACGGGCATGCAGGCGCTGTTTCCGGTCTATTTTTCCAGACTGGCAGAAAAGAGCGCTTCACGCGAGGATTACGACCTCTTTGCGGCACAGAACGAGGGAAATCTGAACCAGAACCTCGAAACGCTGTATCAAAAGCTGCTGGAAATTGAGGAATACCTATCCTCGCAGACAGAATGAAAGGAGACCATATGGCAATCACCATTGGCAAAAAGAAACCATCCGCAACTACGACGGGTCTATACGACCTCGGCCTGGGCAAGGTCAAAGTTGGCTTTGACGACGCAGACTATTCTATCGACGTGGGAAGCGCGGCGCCGGCGGAGAGCGACGAAGACGTGCTGAGTTCATATATCGACAGCATGTACGCGCGCTACCGGCCGGACGAGCTGGAGTACAGCGAAAAGACACAGGGCGAACTGAGCGCCGATGTTGCGGTATGGCTGAGGCCGGGCTACGAGCAGGCGATTTCCAACCGCACCGCGCAGACGCAGCGGTTCCGCGCGGAGACCGACGCGGACGCCATTGCGCGCGGCATGGGATCTAGCACGTACGTAACCGACGTGAAAAACCGCCAGCGAAACGCGGAGGCAAGCGATATCGCCTCTCTTGAATCGGACTACGGCGCGACGCTGGCAAAATACGTTTCCCAGGGGCTGGAAACGCAGAACGATCAGAAGTTCAAGACCGCTTCCTACAACGCCGAACAGCGGCAGAACGCTTTCGATATGGCGTACTCTGCGGCGCTGCAGCTCTTTACGTATTACAAAAAGAGTGGCGGCGGGTCGAGCAGAACGTTGAGAACGAAAGCGACGCCGACCACGCAGGAGAACTGCGCGGAATTCCTCAACCAGCTGACGAAGGACGAGCGCGCGGAAGTCTACGCTGGTTCGACGGAGGCGGGCAGGAAGTACCGCGCGGAAATTCTCGCTTCGGTCGGGTTCTCCGGCTATCTGCAGCTGCAGAGTCGGTATCCCAGCATACCCTGACGCGGAATGGAATAAGCAGCCCGGCGGAGATTTCGCCGGGTTGTTTTTTAATCAGCGGATTACCCCCAAATAGCGGTGTGCGTTGAAGAAAAGGGAAGATTGCTCACCCGAACTTGATAATAACGCACAATACGCAACCTTTTATCAGGAACGGGTTAAGCGGGGTTGATGCAAGCGGGCAAATGCTATATACTTTCCTTGTGTCAAAATAACAAATACATACGGAGGGTTTACACATGCTGTCCGAGCTGCATCTGGTATGGAACCCGGTAGCGGGCAATGGCGCCGCGCTCAACGCTTACGAGGTTGTCACAAGAGAACTGGCAAACCGGGGCATTCCGTTTGCCTCTTCCAAGAGCGAGTATTCCGGCCACGCAATTGAGCTGACAAAGCAGGCGGTTGCGGATGGCGCGAAAAAAGTCATCGCCCTCGGCGGCGACGGCACCATTCGTGAAGTCGCAAGCGGGCTGCTGCATACCGATGTGCCGCTCGGCATCATCTCCTGCGGCACCGGCAACGACATCGTCCGTCCACTGAAGATACCAAAAGATCCGATTCAGGCGCTGAATCTCGCCCTGAACGGCGAGGCGCGCCATATGGACGCGGCAATGGCGAACGACCTGCTCTACTTCAACGTGGCGGGATTCGGTTTTGACGTGGACGTTCTCCACTATGTTGAAATCTACAAAAAGAAGATGAAAAAAGTGTCTCTTGCGTATCTGCGCGGGCTGATTGCTGCAATCGCCAACCTCCAGAGCAGGAAAACCAAAATCACCTGGCCGGGCGGCGAGATGGAAGCGGATGTGTTGATCATTGCCGCGGGCAACGGCACGCACTTTGGCGGCGGCATGATGGTGACGCCCAAAGCCGACCCGTTTGACGGCCTGCTCGATATGTGCGTCATCCACGGCGTGAAAAAACGCGACGCGCTGACGCTGCTGCCGAAGTTCCTCAAAGGCCAGCATCTCGACACGAAATTCGTCACCTACTTTACCGCAACCGAACTCTGCGCCGAGTGCGAACCTTCCTCTCTGCTGGACGTGGACGGCGACGTTTTGCCCGGCACGCCGGTGACGTTCCGCGTTTTGCCGCAGGCGGTTTGGGTAATCGTCCCGCCGCAGTAAGACGGCCGTGCGCTTAGCGGTACACAGAAAGTTTGCTTTACAGTATCCGCGTGTGCTGATAGACTGGAGCATAAAACAGAGGGAACTATAAGCATGGCAACACAGCAAAGCGCCGCGAGGCAGTATTCGCAGTCCGGCGCTCCCAGGCAGGGAGACACGCGGCGCAGGAAAAAGAAAAAGAAGAAGAACAACACGCTTTTATTCTCGGTACTGGCTCTCGCCGTTCTCGGCGCGGCGGCACTGACCTATCAGTTTATCTTCAACCAGCAGGAAGCCACCGAGGAAATGGAGATAACGCCGATTTCCTCGAGTTCAACCTATATCAATACTGGCGACGGCCTGCTGTATCAGACCGACGGACAGATCCATTTTTACCACCTGACGGACAGCAAAAAGAACTATACCTACGGCACGGGCGCTTCGAATATTCGCATGTCCGGCAGCGAAAGCATGACGGTTGTGTTCAACGAAGCGCAGATGCAGGTGGTTGGCGAAAAGACACCGCTGACGTTTACGGGCTTCATACGCGAGGTGGAGTGCGGAGTAAAGCACCTTGCCGTGCTTCGGCAGGCCGAGGATGGCACCGAGAGCGTGCTCATCATCACAAAAGACGGCGAGCAGATCAAGGATCTTGGCTTCGAAGATCAGTACATCGTCGATTTTGGCTTCTACACGGCCAAAAACGAAATGCTCTGGATTGAAACGCTCAACGTCAATACCGGGACGCCCACGACGACGATTTCCACGTACGATTTCGTGCAGCAGGAGATTACCGGTTTAATCCACGTGCAGAACCAGCTGGTCGATCAGATTTACATCACGCCGGACAGCATGTTCGTCGTAGCGACAAACCAGATTATCCGCTACACCCACGAAGGCAACAAGGAAATCTACCGCACGACGATCTACGGCTACAAGGCGGTTGACTTTTCCAACGCTTCCGGCACGCCGACGTTCCTTTTAACCACGCGCGGCGGCGACTTTCACACCGTTAAAATCATGACGCTGCAGGAAGGCTCCGAGGCCAACCCCGTTGAAACGACGCTGCAGCTGCCAACCGAAGGCGTAGCGGCGTTCATCATGGGCAGCAGGCTGGAGGTTGTCTCCCGCGTGAACCTTTATACCTTCACGCTGAAAGGCAAGCTTTCCGCAACGGCGGCGTTTGAACAGGCGGTAGACGAAGCGGTCAAGCTCACGGATACGAAGTTGCTGCTTTCCAGCAACGGCATGTATTATATCGGCAACGTCAGCTGACGAGCTGGTAAAGGTAAGGCAATGAACTTTATCGATATCGCAATTTTACTGGTTCTGGGCATAACGATCCTTGGCGGGCTGTACCGCGGGTTCGTCAGTACCGTATACAATGTTGGGGCTACGATTATTTCCCTGATCGTCGGCCGCATCTGCATTCCGCTCGTTTCGAGCATGGTCAAGGGCAGCGCGGACCTGTTTAACATGATGCTCTACTATACCGAAGGCTCGGAATACGTCGCCATTACGGATGTGGAGCTGACGCGCGCTTCCATTTCCAGCATCTCGTCCGACCAGCTCCATACCGTGCTGCAGAATGCGGATATGCCCATTCCGATGGATCGCTGCGTCATCAAAAACATCGCTTCGGAGGCTTTCCGCGACAGCGGAGTCACGACCCTGGGCGACTATTTTAACCAAACGATCGTATGTGTGGTTATCAACATCCTCGCAATGCTGCTGGTGTTTGCCGTTGTGCGCCTGCTGCTCGGATTTGTCGTCCGCGGGATGGAGTACGGCCGCGGAGGCTTTCCGGTGCTGACGCGCGGGGACGGGGCAATCGGCGCGGGTCTTGGGCTGATCCACGGCGTGCTGCTGCTGTTCACCATCTTTTTGCTCGTGCCGGTCATGCTCACGGTGCTGCCGAAGCTCTACGAGTTTTTGAGCGAATCGTTCTTTGGCGAGTTCTTTTATCAGGCGAACTTTCTGCTTTCGATCATCCCCGCGACGTAACGCGGCTTGCGGCAGGCAGTACGGTTTGACTGCGGCGTAAAGCCGAATCCATGGAAAAAGTACAGAACAGTCGTCCGCACCGCGGGAAAACGCGGAACGGGCGGCAAAGACAGAACCCGGGAAAGGCGGTCGAGGCAAAGGTGCGTTTTTTACGAAAGTGGCTGATACCCATTATCGCGGGGGTAATGCTCCTGTGCTTGATCGCGGCGTTTTTCCCGCTTTCCGCACGGGAAGAAACGCGCGCAAAGGACGACCTGACACAGCTGATGAACACCGCGTTTGCGCGGATAGAAGCCGCCCAGTCCGCCGCCGATCCGGTCGTAGCAGCCGAACAGGCGGCGCTGCTGAGCAAGGCGCGCGCGGTAACGCGTTTTCTGGAGCACGACGATACGCTCCTGGCAACGGCCGCGCTCGCGGCATTCTGCACGCAGCTCACCATGGGCCAAATCGACGTTGCCAACGCGGAAGGGACGCTGATCGCTTCCTCGGACGCCGCGCGAATTGGCCTCAACCTCGGCGCCGAAGCGGGCTTCGACTGGGTGATGGGCGCTGTGGAAGACCCCACAACAGAACTCCTCAAAACCGACGAAAACGACCGCAGCATACTGTACTGCTGCCTGCCGCGCGCCGACATTGAAGGGTTTGTGCTGCTCACGTCCGACGATACGATTGTGGACAACGCGCTTGCGCTCTCCGGCGTGGACGCGTTGATTGCGGATTTACCATATGGCGGCGATCTGCTCTTTCAGGCAGAGTCGGGCGGCGCGGACGGGTTTTTTGCCGACTCCGGCAGCCTGTGCCTGAGAAAGACCGCGAACGGAGTTACGCTGATTGCCGCGCGCGAGAACGCGGTTGTGTACAACGCCCGTAACATAGCTCTGGTCGCGGTAGCGGCTCTGCTGCTCTGCGTCATGATCTGCGTGGTCAGCGCGTACCTGCTGCATATTGAGCTGATTACGGTTGTTACGAACAGGGAATCCGATGCGGAGCAGGAGGAAGACGCGGAGAGCGCGGAAGCGCTTCTGGACGAGCGCCTGAACGAAGAGGCGGAAGACGAAGCGCCGCTTACAAGGCGCAAGAAACGCCGCAAACGCCCTGAGACGTTTGCCGAAGAGCTTTTGGAGCAGGGCGTTCCACCGGAAGAGGAAACGCTGGAAGAGCACGAGAGAGCCGTTGAGAACGCGCCGCGGCAAGCTGGGCGCAGGCGCCCGAGGCCGGAAGGCAGAGACGACGAGCAGCCGAGGAATGACGAAGACCCGTTTGATAAAATCGTAGATTGATCCGCCCGCACAACACGCAAACAAACACCCGCCGGAACCAACTGGAACCGGCGGGCGTTTTCTGTTTTCTGTGTGTTGCTTGTACGAATCCGGTTTATGAATCGGTCAGCAGGATGACGACTGTATAGTCGGAAGCCACAGCCTGCACGAGCGGAAGAAAGAGCTTCTGCACCTGCGTAACCGCAGAAGCGTCGGCGTTAGAGAGCATATCCGCCGTTTCCAGCTCCGCGCGCATGGCGTCCTGAATGCTCTGTTCAAGCAAGCCCATCTGCTCGTTTGTCAGTTTGATATCGCCAAAGGCAAAGATGGCCTTCTGCGTTTCTTCGTATTCGGTTTTGTCCACGTCCACGGTCAGGTAGGAAAGCGCGGCGTGGGGAATGGTAACGGTGACGGTTTTAGTATCGTTGTCGAGCGCAATATCACCCTCCGTGAGCTTGGACAGATCAACGGAGTACACGCCGGTTCCATACGAGCGAATCAGCTGGCTTTTTTCAAACAGGGCGAGGTTGGCCAGCGCCTGACTGACGCGGCTGGTTACGGTAACGTCCTGCTCCAGCACGACAAATTCGCTCTTTTGCCGCGACTCGCCAAGGATGGCGTTGGAAAAATCGAAGCGGCTGTAGCCCATCGTTTCGTCCGGCATCAGCTCGGAGAGAGACTCCGGAACGGTAATCGTAAGGCCGCCGGTTAAGAAGTCGCGCAGTTTGGCATAGGCGATCAATAGCGCGATTACGAGAATAACAAAGAGAATTAGCCGCAGAAGCCAGCGGACAGCGCGGCTCTTCACGCGGCGGCGGGGTCGCTCCTCCACGTCGGGGGAAGGGGGACGGTGCGCCTTCTTTTTCCGCTCCGCTTCCGCCAGCACGGCTGCCGAACGAGCTTCGTCCTTCAGCGCGGCCGCGTTTGGACGGTTCTGCTGCTCCATGTTCCTGCGCCTCCTTTATTCCGCGCGCGCGGGTCATGTTCATGAATTCAGTATACGTACGAAAACAAACGCCTGTCAACCAACGGCGGGCTTTGACACGTGTTGTTTGCGCCGCGTTCACGTTTTTTAATAGGGCAATGGTATGGATATGCAAAAATTGCGCGCCGCACTTGACAGACGGGCTGAGGAAGAATAAACTACTCTGAAATCATATGCAGAATTTGCGTATAATACTTGCATTTTCTCGTTTTTTGCCTTGACACCCGTTTTAAGGTGCTGTTATAATTAACGGCATATTGATTGTATACAAGCATGCACGCATGCCGAAAGGAAGGGAACGATGAGCAAAATCGTTTTTGACGACCACACAAACTTACTGCGCGAGAATTACTATGAGTACGAAGTACAGGATGTGCCGGAAGCGAATCTGTTCCCGGAAATTTTCACGTTCGACGAAATCCCCAAGGTCGCCTTTAACCAGCGTCTCGTGCCCATGCATATGCCCAAGGATGTTTGGATTACGGATACGACCTTCCGGGACGGCCAGCAGTCCCGCGCGCCGTTTACCAGCGCGCAGATTCTCAAACTGTACGACTTGATGCACGATCTCGGCGGCCCGCACGGAATGATTCGCCAGTGCGAGTTCTTCGTTTACAGCGCGCAGGATCGCCAGGCGCTGGAGATGTGCCGCACGCGCGGCTACCGTTTCCCGGAGATTACGACCTGGATTCGAGCCACGGAATCGGACTTTAACCTCGTTAAAGAGCTGAAAATCCGCGAAACGGGTATCCTCGTTTCCTGTTCGGACTACCATATCTTCAAAAAGATGAACCTCTCCCGTTCGCAGGCGATGGAGAAATACCTTAGCGTCGTCAAGATGGCGCTGGATCGCGGCATTACGCCCCGCTGCCACTTTGAGGACATCACCCGCGCGGACTTTTACGGCTTCGTTGTGCCGTTTGCGCACGCGCTGCAGCGCCTCTCCGAGGAGAGCGGCATTCCGATAAAGATTCGCTGCTGCGACACGCTTGGCCTCGGCGTTTCGTATCCCGGCGCGAGCTTGCCAAGGAGCGTACCGGGCATCATCTACGGCCTCAGGCATTATGCCAACGTTCCGAGTTCGCTGATTGAATGGCACGGCCATAACGACTTTTACAAAGGTGTTTCCAACGCCGCCGCGGCCTGGCTCTACGGCGCTTCCGCCGTCAACTGCTCGCTGCTTGGCATTGGCGAGCGCACCGGCAACTGCCCGCTGGAGGGCATGGTCATGGAGTACTGCTCGCTGCGCGGGCGTACGGACGGCATGAACCTTGCGGTGCTGACCGAGATTGCCGAATATTTTGAAAAGGACATCGGCTATCAGATTCCGCCGCAGACGCCGTTTATGGGGCGCGATTTCTGCGCAACCCGCGCGGGCATTCATGCGGACGGCCTTTTGAAGGACGAGCGCATCTACAGCATCTTCGATACGGGCGCCATCCTCAACCGCAAGTCGGAAGTCATGATTGACGCGCACAGCGGAGCCGCCGGCATCGCCTTCTGGCTCAACAACCACATGGGCATGGACGTCGACAAAAAGAGCCCGCTGGTGGCCGCCATCAAGGATCGCGTGGATGTGCTGTACGAGGCCTGCCGCACGACCGTGATGAGCAACGAGGAGCTCGAAGCCATCGCCACCGACGAAATCGCGAAAGCGAAATAGAGAAAACATAACACAAAATGCCCGCGAAAGCGGGCATTTTGTGTTATGTAAACTTATGCGGCTTTGACTTTTGTCCAGGCGTCGGAGAAAACGGTGACGAAGTCGCCGAGATCGTGATAGATCTGGCAGCGGTCGAGAACGTCCTGCGGCGGGTTAAAGGTGACGTCGTCGATGTAATCCGAACCCATGATCTGGAGCGCTTTGGCGTTCGGCGTGGAGAAGCCGATATAGTCCGAGTTCTGCGCGGCAGCTTCCGCGCCGCAGAGGAAGTTGATGAACTGTTCCGCTTCCGCTTTATGCGAGGCGGTCTTGGGGATAATCATGTTGTCGAACCATACGTTGCTGCCTTCCTTGGGCACGACATAGGCCAAATCGGGATTTTCACCAATGCAGTACACCGCGTCGCCCGAGTAGACGACGCCCATGGCAGCGCTGCCGTTGATAAGCTCCATCTTGATATCGTCCGTGAGATACGCGCGCACGAGGGGCTTTTGCGCAATGAGCGCTTCCTGCGCTGCGAGCACGTCCGCCGCGTCGCGGGTGTTGATGTCTTTACCAAGCATTTTTAGCGTAATGCCGATCGTATCGCGCATGCTGTCGTACATCAGAATTTCGCCGGAGTACTGTTCGTCCCAGAGCGAAGCCCAGCTGTCGATGGGCGAGGATACCATCGTGGTATTGTAAAGAATGCCGACCGTACCCCACATATAAGGCACGCTGTAGGTGTTGCCCGGATCGAAGGAAAGGTCCAGAAAGCGCGGGTCGATATTATCAATATTCGGGATGTTGTCCTTGTTGATGGCGTAGAGCAGATCGTCCGCAATCAGCTTCTCGATGACATAGTCCGAGGGGAAGCAAATGTCGTAAATGCAGTCCGGCGAGGAGAGCTTAACGAGCATCTCTTCGTTGCTGGTCATGGTTGTGTACTTGACCGAAATACCGGTCTCTTTTTCAAACTGCTGGAGCAGGGCGGGGTCGATATAGTCGCCCCAGTTGAGCACGTTCAGCGTGACCTTGGAGCTGCCGCCGCCGCATGCGAAAAACGAAAGGGACAGGGCGAGAACCAGCGTCAGGCAGATCAGTTTTCTGGCAATTCTCATAGTAGGTTTCCTCCTTTGGATGATGGTTGATTATAATTCTTGCTGAAACAACCGCAAACCAGCGCGCTACCGCTTGAGGTCGACCTTGCGGTTCTGAATCTCCGCGTTCTTCTCCTCGCGGATGCTGCGGAGGTTGACGATTAACAAAAGCGTGACCACCGGAACGAATATGATGGTCGAAAGAGCGGGGTTCACGCCGCGGCGCGCGGAAGCGTAGATATACATCGAAAGATTGTCCACGCCGTTGCCCGCAAAGAAGCTGATCACGAAGTCGTCTATGCTCAGCGTAAACGCAAGGATCAGGCCGGAGACGATGCCCGGCATGATGTCCGGAATGACCACCTTCTGGATGGCCTGCATGGGCGTGCAGCCGAGGTCGAGCGCCGCTTCATAGAGCATGTTCGAACTCTGTTTGAGCTTTGGCATGACCGAAAAGATCACGTACGGCAGGTTGAACGTAATATGCGCAATCAACAGCCGCGTATACCCGTCCTTGAGGCCGACAAAGAGGAACAGCAGCATCAGCGAAATACCGGTTACGAGGTCGGGGTTGACCATTGGCAGCTGCGAGATATTTTCGTACACCAAACGGTATTTTCGCTTCATGGCGTGCAGGCCGATGGCGGCGTAGGTGCCGAGCACGGTTGCCACGATGGAGGAAATGGCCGCGACCGAAAGAGTGACCACCAGCGCGTCCGTAATCTCCGGGGTACGGAAGAGCTCCGCGTACCAGTTGAACGTAAAGCCCGTCCAGTTGCCGAGCGTCTTGCTCTGGTTGAACGAATAGACGATCAGAATCAGAATCGGCGCGTACAGAAACACCAACATCAGGCCGAGATACGTGCCCGCGAAGAACTTTTTGAGACGGTTTACCATAGCCTGCCGCCTCCTTCTTCCGCGGTGCCGCGTTCAGCCTTTTTCATGAACGTCATGGAAAGCAGCACGAACACAAGCAGGATGACCGAGAGCGCGCTGCCCGCGTTCCAGGACTGCTCGGTGATGAACTTCATATAGATCAAGTCGCCGTAGAGCATCGTTTTTCCGCCGCCGAGCAGCTGGGAGATGGCGAACGTCGTTGTGGACGGGATGAACACCATCGTAATGCCGGAGATCACGCCCGGCATTGAGAGCGGCAGCACGACTCTTGTAAACGTGGTTGCCGGGTTCGCGCCGAGGTCGCTCGCGGCTTCAATATAACTCTTGTCGAGCTTGATAAGGGTCGTATAAATCGGCAGGATCATAAACGGCAAAAAGTTATACACCATGCCAAGCAGAACCGCCGCTTCCGTATAGAGAATCTTGGTAAAGGCGCTTAAAAGCACCTTCCAGGCGTAGGTGCGCAGGAGGAAGTTCATCCACATCGGCACGATAAAGAACACGGAGAGCAGCGCCGCGACGGATTTATTCATCTGCGAGAGCAGGTATGCCACCGGGTACCCCAGCAGCAGGCAGAGCACCGTGGTATACAGCGCAAAGCGGACGGAGTCCAATAGAACGCGGAGATTATCCCAGCTTGCGGCGGCAACGATGGTGTCAAACGAAACCGCGCCGTTGCTCGTGAACGCGTAGTAGAGGATAAGCAGCATGGGGGAGAGGATGAACACCGCCATCCAAACGATATAGGGCGTGGCAAACAGGCTCCGCTTCATCTGGAAGCCGCGCACGTCGGATTTTCTTTTAATATTCTTGCGCAGAAGTTTCATTTCGTGTCCTCAAGTGTGAAACGCAGAGCGTTTCGTTATTCCGCGCCGTTTGCGCTCACGGCGATCTTGTCCGCATCTACGGCAAGTCCGATCTCCTCGCCCGGCTCCATGTATTCGTTCGAGTAGGCGATCCAGTCCTCCTCGTCGCAGGTGATGGTGACTTCGTAGTGCGTGCCAAGGAACATGCAGGCTTTTACAAAACCTGTCACGTCGCTGTCCTGCGGGGCGATCAGGCGGACGTCTCCCGGCACGATAGCAACGAGCACATCGTCCTTGGTTTCGAACCCTTCCAAGCCCTTGCAGGCGAAGCGGTGGCCGCAGAATTCGACTTCCTCGTCGTCTGGATAGGCCAGCGCGTCGAAGAGGTTGGTCTGCTTGGTCTTCTTCATGACGTGGATGGCGTCCGGCGGAATCGAGATGCCGATGGTTTCGCCGCGCTCGACATAATCCGTGGTCTGAATGACCCACTCGTAGCCGCCGCAGTCCACGTCCACTTCGTAATGCACGCCCATGAACACGACGGAGACGACCTTTCCGGTGACGCGCGCCTTGT
>JBDKTD010000230.1:0-2144 GCA_039680365.1 Clostridiaceae bacterium | reverse complement strand
AGAGAACGGCCTCGGCTACAACCTGGTTGCCGGCGCGAACATCGCGGGGTTTGCCAAGGTGGCGGACGCCATGATTGCGCAAGGGACTTTCTAAGGAGTTACGACCGCCCGCTTCCGAAGGGAAGCGGGCGGTTTTTGTTCAGGGCGGACGCCATGATCGCGCAGGGACGTTCTAAAGAGTTCAATCACAAAGCCCGCGTCGGAATCGGCGCGGGCTTTGCTGTTTTCAAGATATCTCTATTCGATGCCGACCGGCACGAATGCCGTTCCGTCGAAGATCCACCGTTCGGTGAATCCGCAGGAGCGCGCGAGCTCTTTTGCCAAATCAAACCCCAGCGCAAGGCCGGAGACGCTGTGCGCGTCCGAATTGATTGTGATTCTTCCGCCCATGTTCTTGAGTGCCAGCAGCAGCTTGCGGGAAGGATAGGGCGTTGTGCGGTAACCGCGCGAAATCGCGCCGGTGTTGATTTCAAAAATCTTATCGGCTTCAACCAGCGTCTCCATGGCCTCCAGCGCGGCTGCGGTATACGCGGGGGAATCTTCGTTATAAAACCCGTGCGTTTCGTTGAACTTTGTCGGCAGGTCGAAATGCCCCACGATGTCGATTTCGGGAATCTTCGCCAGCGCGGGCAGCTGCGTAAAGTACGCCCGCGCGGAAGCGTCCGCGTCGCCGTGAAACGCGTCCTTGAGGCAGGTCTCCACCGTTTCGGGCGTCGCGTCCGCCGAGTAGATGCTGCCGTTGATCGTTACGTGGTGCACCGAGCCGATCACGTAATCGAACCCCGTTGGCAGAAAAGTGCTCATCACGTCCCATTCGAGGCCGAGGTAGATATCAATTTCTCCGGCAAAGAGCTTTTTCAGCCGGCGCGCTTCCGCTTGGTAGGCTTCCAGCCGATCCGCCTGCAGCGCCCAGCGGTTGCGGTAGGGCAGCGGGGAGTGCCCGCTGAAACCGATTGCGTCCAGCTTTGCGGCGGCGGCCGCGTTTGCCATTTCTTCCAGCGTGTTCTGTCCGTCGTCCCAAACGGAGTGCGTATGCAGATCCTGCGAATTCATTCCACCATTTTCTCCTGCTTGATTTTATGCTCAACGATGTGCCTTGAGGCCATCTCGCGTTTGACTTCGTCCGGTTCAACGCCGGTTTCCACCATCAGCACCATCACATGATACATTAAATCGCAGATTTCATAAACCATATTCGCGTGATCGCCGTCTTTTGCGGCGAGAATTACTTCCGTTGTCTCCTCGCCGATCTTTTTTAGAATTTTATCGACGCCCTTTTCGAACAGGTACGTCGTATACGAGCCTTCCTTCGGATTTGCCTTTCTGCCGCGCAGAAGGTTCATCAAATCCTCGTACGCAAACCCCTTTGGCGTTTCCCCGGCAAACACCGGCTGATAGAAGCAGCTTTCCGCACCCGTGTGGCAGGCGGGGCCGTCCGGCTTGACTTCGATCAACAGCGAATCCGCGTCGCAGTCGGCGGTGATGGAGACGATATGCTGGATGTTGCCGCTCGTTTCGCCTTTGCGCCAGAGCGACTGCCGCGAACGCGACCAAAAGCACGTTCGTCCTTCCTCCATGGAGATGCGCAGGCTCTCGGCGTTCATATACGCGAGCATGAGCACCTGCTTTGTGTTTGTATCGATTACGATTGCGGGAATCAGTCCCTTTTCATCGAATTTCAGTTTGTCCAGTTCCAGCATGACTATGCCCTCCGCATGGTAACGCCCGCGTTTGCGAGCGCGTTTTTGAGTTCCGGTATCGTAACTTCTCCAAAGTGGAAAATCGAGGCGGCTAAGCCCGCGTCCACTTTGGGAAGCGTTTGAAACAGCGTTACAAAGTCTTCTATTCCGCCCGCGCCGCCGGAAGCGACGACCGGCACGCCAACAAGTTCGCTCACCGCGCGCAGCATTTCAAGATCGAAGCCTTTCCGCACGCCGTCCGTATCGATGGAGTTGAGCACGATTTCGCCCGCGCCCGCCTCCACGCCGCGCTTGATCCACTCCAGAGCGTCCAACCCCGTATCCTCGCGCCCGCCTTTGGCGAACACGCGGAACGCGCCGTTGACGCGCTTGGCGTCCACCGAGAGCACCACGCACTGATCGCCATAGCGTTTGGCGGCGTCTTCGATTAAACGCGGGTTCTTG
>JBDKTD010000264.1:0-2119 GCA_039680365.1 Clostridiaceae bacterium | reverse complement strand
CCTTTCTGTCCTGCCGCGCAGCGCCAACTTGATACAAAACCGAACACGGGTGTTTGCAGAATAAAAAACGGCATGGAAGAAGCCCATGCCGACGCGATTCCCCTGGAAAGAGACTCCCGGCATTGCTCTGCAAAGCACAGTTTGCAACAAAAACAAGGCAGGCTGCGCGCCGCCCCGACCTTCTATTTGCAAATCACGTGTTCTTTACAGAACAACGGCCAAAAAGACACTTCCTTTATAACTGAATTTTGGTGCGGAGTGTTCCCCGCCCAACGCGTATAATACCACGGAGAGCGACAAAACGCAACCCTGTTACCGTTCGCTTCGAACGAGCATCGTCTCCTTCATGCTTGCGGCAAAGGCCTCGATTCGCTCTTGCATCAGCGGCGTTTTCATGGCGTCGCCGGGATCGTTTGCCGTCTGCGTGAGGCAGAAGCGCGGCGGCAGCATGAAGGTTTTATTCAGGCAGAGCGCGCCAAGCACCTGCTGGGCGACAAGGTCGCCGCCGCTGTAGCCGGAAACCACGACGGCGTAGAGGTACTTTTCGTAGAGCGAGTTGAACACGAGAAGGCTCGTCAATCGGTTGATAAATGCCATGATGTTCGCGCTGACCGAATCGTTGTAGTTCGGGCAGAGCAGTAATAGCGCGTCGCTCTCCGTCAGTGCGGGGTACACGTCGTTGACGATGCTTCCGCCGTAATAGCAGCTCTTTTGCGCCGCGTAGTGCGCGCAGGTGACGTAAGAGCATCCCCGGCAGTCGTACACCGCGCCGTTTTGCAGCGAAAGTTCAGTTACGTCGCAGTGTTCACGGAGCAGCTCGCAAACTGCCGAACCGATTTGCAGCGTGTTGGAAGTCGCCTTGTCGCTTGCGTGCAGCATCAGGATCTTCGGGCGCGTAAACGCGGGCGGCGCAAACGAAACGAGCCGTTCGACGAGCTCCCTTGCCGCAAGACGGTACGCTTCCAGCGGTTCCGTGTTCCGCCGTTTTGCCTGCACGCGCCAATTCTCCAGCGAGCCGGTCGCCTCCACTAGGGGCTTGCCGAGAAACAAACCCCCCGCCATGTTGGCCGCGAGTGTGAGCTGATCCGCCGTCTGCTTGGTGTAGAGTTCGCCAGAGCCGTCGATAAGCATCGCTCCAATACTGCCGCGCATGCAGGTTTCGTTTTCGCGCAAGCTCCGCAAGAGCGAACAGACCTCTTCGTCCGGCCCGAACGCGCCGATTCCGAACGCAAACAGCACACTTTTGCCCGCGATGCCGCCAATGGCGGAACGCGCGGAAATGCGCTCGTGCGGAATCCGTTCCAGCGCGAAATCCAGCGCGGCGTCCAGCCGCGCGTTCAACCCCGCCGTAACGACGACTAATCCGCCCATTGCGCGTCAAACTCCTTTAACCGTAAATAGCTTTCGCCGACGCGATTAAGCAGGCGCGCGTCGAGCGGCTCGCGCAAAACTTGCGTGCCGTTTTCCGTGCATCTCGTTCGGCAGCCGAAATACGCCCCGCCCAGCGGAACCGCCGCGTCGTGCCAGTCCCCGCGCGCCGCGCGCAGGATGGAAACCGCGGCGGAGGAAAGCCCCGGCGCGA
Source organism: Clostridiaceae bacterium (assembly GCA_039680365.1). Classification (GTDB taxonomy): domain Bacteria; phylum Bacillota; class Clostridia; order Christensenellales; family CAG-138; genus UBA7703. Next base: position 537 of record JBDKTD010000264.1, on the reverse strand, counting down.
TATAGGGCTTGTAACCGAGTTTTCGAATTTCAAGGTTGGCTTCCACCGTCTGTTGCGTCAAGAGGCGTGAAACAGCGTCGTCGTAGCCCTCGTTTGGCGCGTTGGCAATCACAAGCCCCTGCCCGTGGGGGCCGAACGCGCGGAGCTGAGCGCTGGAAACCCCTTCCCGCCCGGCCATGTAGTTGGCGCGCGCATGCATCACTCCTAGGCCGAAGCCGCGCACCTGTTCCGGCAAGAGCCCCGCCCAGTCGAATTCCCCTCGCTCGTTTTGGCTGCTCAGTAAAAACACCGCGCGCGAAAGCTGATCCACGGGGTCGGAAACTTGCGCAAATAGGCCCGTAAACCCACTCTCCCGCGCCTGAAGCGCGTAAGCGCGCAGCATATCGCGGTTGGCCTTGTACTGGCTCATGCGGACGTCCGCGCCCTCCTCGCCCACCGGCGGCACGCCGCGTGAAGCGGTAAAGAGCAGCGCGTCGCAGTCAAACAACGCGTCCTTATAAACAAGATCGATTTGCGGCATGTCCGCGCCATCTTCCA
>JBDKTD010000019.1:0-5652 GCA_039680365.1 Clostridiaceae bacterium | reverse complement strand
CGGCAGCGTGTTTTTGGAAGACGCCTCAATCGAGCCCGAAAAAAGCGGATCAACACCAGTATTTACGGTATACGCGCGGGACAACGGCACAGTTTCGCGAGAGTATTTCTTTGACGACGGCGAAAGTTCTGCATACAGCAAGAACGACTGCATGCGGATTGCGTTTGCCGTGGAGTGCCTGCCGGACTGCGTCCGCGTGCGCTTTATTAACCGCGGCAACCACAAGATGACGCCGGAGGTTCGGCTGGTCGACCGGCTGCGCCGCCGACTGGAACTGGTGAATGGAGACGACGCATGAGTTACCGCGTACGAGAAGACCATAAGCTGGAAGCGGCGCTTCCGTTTCACGAACCCGCGCCGTACGACGTGAGCAACTCCCGCCTGTCCGCCTGTGTGGACGGAACGTCGCTGAACAAACTGTCGCTCAGCGGCGCGTACGAGGCCGTACTGCCGGGCGGGTTTTACGGTACATGCGGAATGACCGCGCCGGATACGCCGGACGCGGAGAAAACGGTTACGGCGTACGGCCGCGTTCAGCAAACGCAGTTTGCCATGCACGGTATTTCATACTCGGTAACATGGTTCTGCGGAAGCGACAAACCTGTGCTGTATCTGCGCGTTTATGCGCAAAGTAAAAAGGCGTTTACCCTGCAATATCATTTCGGCGTTCAATGCGCCCCGGAAAAACTGAATGTGCTTTGCACAGCCTCTCTTGTACTGCGGGAGCGGGAAGGGGACTATCTGCATTACTCTGCCAGTGTAAAAGCGGCAGCGGCGCAGGACGTATATTTTGCGGAGCTCACGCTCGCGTTCGATCTTGGGCATACGCTTACGCAAAGCTCGCTTTTATCCGCTGCGGAGGACGCCAGCGCGGACGCGGAGGCGTATTTTGCAATGCTTTTATCCGTGTCGGCTCCTGAGGAAGACGCGGCGTTCAAAGCCTACGCGCTCAACGCGGCGTTTTCGAGCTACAAATCCTTTGCCGGTTTTTCCGGTTTCTTTGCGGGTGTGAATTATGCGGCGCCCGCGCGAACCTATTACCGCGACGGCTACTACACCGCGCTGTCTCTTCTGCCGTACCGGCCGCAGTGGGTAAAGGAACAGCTTTTCATGTTGGCGCGCGGCGTAGCTCCCGACGGAACCTGCGGCTCCGCGGTGGATGCGGGCGGCAAACCCTGGTGGAACGATCACGCGGACAGCCCGCTCTTCTTTGCGCTGCTGCTGTATGCCTACGTTGCGGCAACGGGCGACGCGGACATACTCGGCAAACAGAAAACAACGCAAAAGCTCGCCGCCGTGCTTGAAAGAACGGCGTCCTTGCTGGACGATAACGGACTGATTCCGCGTTTTCCCGCGTCCAGGCACGACTGGGCGGACAATGTCTTTCGGGAAGGGTACGTAACCTATATTCAGTGTCTTGCTTACGGCGCGCTGAAGCTTGGCGGTTCGCTTTTACCGGACGCCGCGCGGTATGCGCAATTTGCGGAGCAAATCAAAGCGGGCGTCAACCGCGTTCTTTGGGACGAGGCGCTCGGTTACTACGTGAACTTTCAAGCGCCGGGGGAGACGGAGAAGAATCTCTCCATCGACACGGTGTTTGCGGTTCTCTTTGATATCGCTTCGCCGGAGCGCGCAAAACGGATGCTAGAACAGATGGAAACCCTGCTGGAAACAAAACAGAACGGCCGCTACGGCGAATTCGGTACGCTCTGCGTCTATCCGCCGTATGCTTCCGCGGCACGGCTTGTGGAAAAAAGCGCGGATCCGCTGCGTTATCACAACGGCGCGGACTGGCCGTATCTTTCGGCGCTCTATGCTTTTGCAAAGAAGCTGTGTGGAATGGACTATTTGTATCCGCTCACACGCTGGTTTGAAGTCGGTCTTCAGCACGGCTTCGCTACTCCGGTGGAGTATTTTTCACCTTACTACCCGGCAGGCGGGTTTTTGCAGGGTTGGAGCGCGTTTGCAGCGTTTGTGTTGGATCACGACTCGGCGGACGGCGTGTTCCGATAAGTACAGTGTCATAGAGTACGTACAAATAAAAAATCGACAGGAGGATCTCGCAAGTGGAACAGCTCCCAAACACCCCTTACCGCGAACTAAAGGGCGGAAAGCAGATAGCCTATGCGGTAGGGCATCTCGGCCCGGGTATGCTCAGCCAGTTTATTACGACCTGGCTGCTGCTCTTTATGACCGGCAACGCGGACAAACCTATTCTCTCCGGAACGCTAGTCGGAACGGCAACGCTTTTCGGGCGTATCATGGACGGCGTGGCCGACCCCATGGTTGCGAACTGGAGCGACAACATCCGCGGTAAACGGATGGGCAGAAGGCTTCCTTTCATGCTGCTCGGCACGCTGCCGATGATCTTTTGCTTCCTCATGGTCTGGCTCACTCCCCAGATTGCACAGACCGAACTGGTTCGGTTCATCTGGCTGTTTATCTTTCTCAACGGGTTTTACTTTTTCTATACCGTTGTGGTCAACCCGTACTTTGCGTTGCTGCCGGAGATTGCCAAGGACGATAAACAGCGTATCTTCATTCAGAGTTTTGTTTCAGTGTTCGGCATTGTCGGTATGGGAATCGCTCTCGGCGCATCCGGCTACTTAATCAACGCGCTCGGGTATCTGGGAGCTGGCATCGCGCTGAGCGTCGTTTGCGCGCTGGTGATGGTTGTACCTGCGCTTGCAATCAAGATTAACCCCGATTATGTGCCGGAACCTGCGCCCAATCAGACGAAAAACCTCTTTAAAAACATCGTCGGCGCGTTTCAGAACGACAAGTTCGTAAAGTACATCATCGGGTTTGCTACGTTCTTTATCGGCTTTCAGCTGATACAGTACAATTTGGCTTTTGTCACAACCGTTTCTCTCGGACTGGCAAAGGGAATGTCCAGCACGCTGTTTATCGTCTCTGTAGTTTGCGCGCTGGCGTTTATTCCGCTCTACAACGTGTTTGTTAAGAAGTTCGGAACGGTTCGCTCACTGATGATCTCAATGGCGAGCTATGCGCTGGTTGCGATATTGATCATGGCATTGCCGCAGGTGCGAGGCATTTCCGGCACCGTGCTGGGCTTTGCGCTGATGGCGCTGCTTGGCTTTCCTTACAGCGGGCTTATGGTCATCCCCAACGTGCTTGTTTCGGAAATCATTGACGACGACTACCGCCGTTTTGCGGTGCGCCGGGAAGCGATGTTCTTTGGCGTGCAGGGGCTGGTCAACAAGCTGGCAACCGCGTTTGCGTCGTTTGCGGTTGGCGTTTTGCACGACCTGCTGGGCAGCACGGCGGATCAATCGCTCGGCATTACCGTTGTGGCTCCCATTGCGGCCGCGTTTGCGCTTGTCGGCTTCTTTGTGATGCTGCGACTGAACCGTGAGAAAGCGGCGCAGTCGTGATCTGGATTATCATTGTCGCAGCGTTTCTTCTGCTGCTGGTTTGCGGCGTGCTTGCGTTTGCCAACGGGTTTGTCAACCAGGCTGGCGTTCCCGCGCTGCGCAAAAAGGTGCGCTTTTCAAAGGACGACCGAATTCTCTATGTCGTTGCGCACCCGGACGACGAGGTGCTCATGAGCGGCACGCTGTCCTGTATCAAGCGCTTGCTGGGACTGCCGGTAAAAGCGCTTTACCTGACCCATGGCGAGGACGGCCCGACGTTTGATCTTGTGCCGAAAAGCGGGCTGAAAGAGCGGCGCACGCAGGAACTTGGCAGGGTAAAGGAGATTCTTTCGCTAGACGAGATGGTCGTTTACGACTATCCCGACCGCTATCTGGCGGATCAGGATTTTGACGACGTCTGCCGGACGGTTCGCCGCGAGATGGAAGCTTTCAAGCCTACGTATGTGTTCACTTTCGACGAGAGCATCGGCATGTACGGCCACACCGACCATGTTGCCGCTGGGAAAGCGGCGGTACGGACGGCAAAGCAGGTTGAAAGCGTAAAAGGCGTGTTTCAAATGACGCTGCCCGGCGGTATGCTCGCGCTCGCGCTCAAGATGAGCAAAACGTTCCGCGAGCGCTATCATCCCGAACACGGTCTGCCCAAGCCGAACATCGCCGTAAACATCTACCGTTGGCGTAAGTACAGATATGCGGTGACGCGCGCGCACGAAACGCAGACGGCCGTCATGCGCGAACTGCAGCCGTATTACGACAAACTGCCGCGCTGGCTGTATTACGCGGTGTTTGACCGCGAGTACTTCTTTTACCGCGCGAAAAGCGAGCTGTAAGTGAAAAATCTGTAGAAGAGCGAACAGAATACGGAAAAGAAGGGGTTCATACGAACCTCTTTTTTATTCAGCGCGGCGGCGGGGGTAACGACGGTCGGTTACCGGCAACGCCCGCCCAACAGCGATTGACAAAAATTGATGCAAAAATGCTGCCGCGGCATTGAAGAAAATCCACGGCGTGCTATAATAATTGGAATTTGTCAGGGCGCCGGACGCCGCTCGAAACGACGGGAAACTCGAAAGGATTATTACGGATGAAGATTCTGGTCATTAACCCGGGCTCCACCTCCACGAAGATCAGCCTGTTTGAAGACGACACTTTGCTGTTTGAGGAAAGCGAGTTTCACGATGCTCCCGTCTTGCTGCGGTATCCTTCGGTGAACGATCAGGTACCCTTCCGCAAGCAGGTTGTGCTGGATATCGTGAAGCGCCATGGATACAAGCCCCAGGACGTCGATGTGTTTGTCGGCCGCGGCGGGAGCGCCTACCCGCAGCGCGCGGGCGTCATGCCGATTGACGAATGGCTTTACAAGGATACCTGGGATGCGGTGGGCGGCAGCGAGCACGCGGCAAAGCTGGGCGTTCTGCTTGCGTTTGAGCTTTGCCGGGAGTACGGCGGGCAGATGTTCACGCTCAACCCAACAAATATAGACGAACTCTGCGACTATGCCCGAATGACCGGCATATCCGGCGTGTATCGCAACGCCCAAACGCACGCGCTCAACCAAAAAGCGGTCGCGCGTTACCATGCTGAAACGATGGGCAGGCAGTATGAGGACTGCCGCTTTGTGGTTGCGCATATCGACGGAGGAGTAACAATCAACGCGCACGACCTCGGCAAAATGGTGGATGGAAACGTAGGCTCCGGCGGGGACGGCCCCTACGCGCCAACGCGCATCGGCGGCGTGCCGGTGCTCTGCCTGCTGGACTATCTGGAACAGCATTCGCTGGAAGAAGCGCGGCTGCTTTGCTCACGCGCCGGAGGGTTTGTGAGCCATTTCGGCACTTCGGACGCAAACAAGGTTCACCGTATGGTGGAAGAAGGGGGTCAAAAGGCGGTTCTGGTCTGGAACGCCATGATCTATCAGATCGCGAAAGAGATCGGGGCAATGAGCGCCGTGCTTTGCGGAAAAGTGGACGGCATTCTGCTGACCGGAGGCTTGGCGCGCTTTGACGATATCGTGGAGGGCATTCGCAGCCGCTGCGGCTGGATTGCGCCGATAACGGTATATCCCGGGGAGATGGAGCAGGAGGAGATGGCGGGAGCAGTGCTGCGGGTGTTGCGCGGGGAAGAGGAAGCGCATGCGTATACGAGAGAACCGGTGTGGAAGGGGTTCGGGTTCTAGGGATCACTTAATATCCGAGTAATATTCGCAGGATGTTGGGGAACGGCTCTCAGTTCGCAATAGTCGCGGTGCGTCGGGGCT